>NZ_JBQYLP010000013.1:0-125498 GCF_052683555.1 Burkholderia sp. BC1 | reverse complement strand
GGCTACGTCTGCGATGACCGCCGAGCCGAATAAATCAGCGTTTCCCTAGCGCGGCAGCGCGTGTTCGTACATATAGCGCCGCGACCACGGCAGCGTTTTCGCGCTGCGGCCGGCCTTGCGGCACACGATCTGGAAGATCGACACGTCGTCGTGTTCGAAGGCATACGCGCAGCCGGCCAGATAGACGCGCCAGATGCGGAATTTTTCGTCGTCGACGAGCTTGCGCGCCTCGTCGGCCTTCGCTTCGAAGTTCTCGGTCCAGATCTCGAGCGTGCGCGCATAGTGTCGCCGCAGGCTTTCGATGTCAACGGCCTCCAGGCCGCCGCGCTGCGCCGCTTCGAGCGCGAGGCTGATGTGCGGCAGCTCGCCGTCCGGGAACACGTAGCGGTCGATGAATTCGCCGCCGCCGAGCGCCGTTTCGCCGCTTTCCGCGTCGGTCGACGTGATGCCGTGGTTCATCGCGATGCCGTCGTCGACGAGCAGTTCGCGGATTCGCGAGAAGTACAGCGGCAGGTTCTTGCGGCCGACGTGCTCGAACATCCCGACGCTCGTGATGCGATCGAACTGGCCTTCGATTTCGCGATAGTCCTGCAGGCGGATCTCGATGCGATCCTGAAGGCCGGCCGCCTTCACGCGTTCGGTCGCGAGATCGAACTGGTTCTGCGACAGCGTGACGCCCACGCACTGCGCACCGAACTTCTGCGCGGCGCGCAGCACGAGCGCACCCCAGCCGCAGCCGATGTCGAGCAGCCGCTGGCCGGGCTCGAGGCGGATCTTCGTCAGGATGTGGTCGATCTTCTTGATCTGCGCGGTGCCGAGATCCTCGTCGCCGTTCTCGAAGTACGCACACGAATACACCATGTTCTCGTCGAGCCAGAGCTTGTAGAACTCGTTCGACACGTCGTAGTGGTACTGGATCGCCTTCTTGTCGGTGCTCTTCGTGTGATTGAAGTAGCGCTTCACGCGCGCGAGCTTGCTCGCGCTCGTGACGGTGCTGCGCGCGAGCGAATAGCCGATGTTGATGATGTCCGACAGCTTGCCTTCGATGTCGATCTTGCCCTTCACGTACGCCTCGCCGAGATTGTCGAGGCTCGGTTCGAGCAGCAGCGGCAGCGCCGACGCGTTGTTGACCTTCAGCGTGACCTGCGGCGCACTGAAATTGCCGAAATCGAGTTGTTCACCGTTCCACAGCACGAGGCGCGCCGGTATGTTCGCCTTCGCCCGTACTTCGTCCGCCCACTGTGCCAGCTTCTTTTCCCAGAACATTTGGATTCTCCGTTTGTTCGTTGAATCGAATACAGCCAAGTATCTTGACCGGCGCGCCGCGCTGCGACGCGCCCGGATGCAACACGTGATGCGGCCGGCCGCACGCCGGCGCTGCGCTTACGGCGACAGTCGCGAGATCGTCCAGCCGTGGGGCGCCGCGGCATCGCGCGTGTAGACCAGACGATCGTGCAGCCGCGACGGGCGGCCCTGCCAGAATTCCAGCGTATCGGGCACGACGCGATAGCCGCCCCAGTGCGGCGGGCGCGGCGGATCGTCGCCGTAGCGCTCGCTGAATGCTTTCTCGCGCGCTTCGAGCGTCGCGCGGCTGTCGATCACGGCGCTCTGCTCGGACGCCCATGCCCCGATGCGCGAGCCGACCGGACGCGAGGCGAAATAGCGATCGCTTTCGTCGGCGCTCGTCTTCTCGACGCGGCCTTCGATGCGCACCTGGCGCTCGAGCTCGATCCAGTAGAACAGCAGCGCCGCGTACGGATGCGCAGCGAGATCGCGGCCCTTGCGGCTTTCGTAGTTGGTGAAGAAGACGAACCCGCGCTCGTCGACGCCCTTGACGAGCACGATGCGCGCCGACGGCCGACCGTCGGCACCGACGGTCGCGAGCGTCATCGTGTTCGGCTCCGGAAGCTTGGCGGCCAGCGCCTCGTTGAACCAGCGGTCGAACTGGGCGAACGGATCGGGGGCGGCATCGGCTTCGTCGAGCGAAGCGCGCGAATAGTTGATGCGGAGATCGGCGAGAGTCGTCATGTTATGCAAACGCTTCAATCGGGGGCCAGTATAGCGAACGCGGAAGAATCGTGCGTGCACAGCGGCGCGTCGCGGCGGGGAGATCAGGCAAAATAGAGGCTGTACGACTTACGTTTTCCTTTCTTCATGTCAGCCGCCGACACCGTCCCGCCGAATTTCTCCGATCTTACCCCGAGCCCGACGATCCAGCTTGACGCGGATCGCGCGCGGCGCTTCGGCGGCATCGCGCGGCTGTACGGCGCACCGGCGCTCGCCGCGTTCGAGCGCGCGCATGTCGCGGTGATCGGCATCGGCGGCGTCGGCTCGTGGACGGCCGAGGCGCTCGCGCGCAGCGCGATCGGCACGCTGACGCTGATCGATCTCGACAACGTCGCGGAGAGCAATACGAACCGGCAGATCCACGCGCTCGACGGTAATTACGGCAAGCCGAAGGTCGATGCGATGGCCGAGCGCATCGCGCTGATCGATCCCGCCTGCCGCGTGAACCGCATCGAGGATTTTGCGGAACCGGACAACTTCGACGCGCTGCTCGGCGGCGGCTTCGACTACGTGATCGACGCAATCGACAGCGTGCGCACGAAGGTCGCGCTGATCGCATGGTGCGTCGCGAAAGGGCAGCCGCTCGTGACGGTCGGCGGTGCGGGCGGTCAGCTCGATCCGACGCGCATTCGCATCGACGATCTCGCGCTGACGATCCAGGATCCGCTGCTGTCGAAGGTGCGCGCGCAGCTGCGCAAGCAGCACGGCTTTCCGCGCGGGCCGAAGGCGCGCTTCAAGGTCAGCGCCGTTTATTCGGACGAGCCGCTGATCTATCCGGACGCGCCCGCATGCGACATCGAGGACGGCGCGGAGCCGTCGACGGCCGCGCACGTCGCGGGGCTGAACTGCGCGGGATTCGGTTCGAGCGTCTGCGTGACGGCGAGCTTCGGGTTCGCGGCGGCCGCGCATGCGTTGCGCGCGATCGCGGCGCGCGCGGCGGGGTAGCAGGGGAGAGCGCGCTGGCGTGGCGTGCCGGCTCGGAGCGCACGCAGGCCGCGCGACGGCGGTGCGTGCGAACAGCGCAGGAACAGCGTGCGCACAAGCAGAAGGCCGGCCGCTGCAGCGCGCGGCTTCCTGCCTGCCGCGCTCAGTTGAGCGCCATGCTCAGCTTGCGTCGCCATGCGGCGACGAGATCCGGACGATCGGCGGCCAGCTCGAACACCGAGATCATCGTGCGGCGGCCGAGGTCGTCGCCATACGTGCGGTCGCGCGTGACGATTTCCAGCAGCTGCTCGAGCGCGCCTTCGTATGCGCGCCGCGCGATCAGGCTTTGCGCGAGATCGAAGCGCGCGTCGAGATCGCCGGGATTCGCCGCGATGCGCGCTTCGAGCGCGTCGGTCGGCGGCAGGTCGGCCGTTGCGTCGAGCGCATCGAAACGGGTCTTGATCGCCTGATAGCGCGGATCGGCACCCTGCACCGTTTGCGGCGACAGCCGCTCGGCTTCGGCGCGCGCATCGTCGATCCGGTTGCTCGCGAGGAGCAGCTCGATCAGGTCGAGCCGCGCATCGTCGAAACCGGGATTCAGCGCGAGCGCCGCCTCGAGGTGCGCGAGCCCGTCGTCGAAGCGTGCTTCCGCGATCGCGATCTGCGCGGCGCGGCGCTCGGCTTCTTCCGGCGCCGGCAGCAGCCGGTCGAGGAACGCGCGCAACTGGCCTTCCGGCAGCACGCCGATGAACTGGTCGACGGGACGACCATCGGCGAACGCGATCACGTGCGGAATGCTGCGCGTCTGGAAATGCGCGGCGAGTTCCTGGTTCTCGTCGACGTTCACCTTCACGAGCTTCCAGCGGCCCGCGTAATCGCGTTCGAGCTTTTCCAGGAGCGGGCCGAGCGTCTTGCACGGGCCGCACCACGGCGCCCAGAAGTCGACCAGCACGGGCGTGTCCAGCGACGCCTCGATGACGTCTCTTTCGAAAGTGGCTAGCGTGGTGTCCATGTCGTTCCCTGCGGTTCGGATGTCGTCAGATTGGGGGCATCTTGCGCGCTTTTCAACGCGGCTTCGATTCCGGTAGCGGAATCCATTCCGTTTCGCCCGGCACCTTGCCCATCTCCTGGCGCGTCCATGCGAGCTTCGCGCGCTCGATCGCGTCGCGGCTGCTCGCGACGAAGTTCCATTCGATGAAGCGTTCACCGTCGATGCGGTCGCCGCCGAGCAGCATCGCGCGTGCGCCGCCGTCGCTCGTCAGCGTGACGTTTGCGCCCGGCGTGAGCACGGCCATCTGCTCGGCCGCAAGCGGCGTGCCGTCGATCGCGAGATCGCCGTCGACGACGTACACCGCGCGCTCCTCGTGCGACGCGTCGAGCGCGAGGCGGCCGCCGGCCGCGAACTCGGCCGCGACGTAGAGCGTGCGCGAGAACGTCGTGACGGGCGAACGCAGCCCGAACGCGTCGCCGGCGATCACCGTCAGCGACACGCCGTTTTCGGTGCGCTTCGGCAGCGTGTCGGCCGCATGGTGCTCGAACGACGGCTCGACGGTTTCATGCGCGCGCGGCAGCGCGACCCAGGTCTGGATCCCGTGCACGGTGTGGCCGCTCGCGCGCTGCGCGGCGGGCGTGCGTTCCGAGTGCACGATCCCGCGGCCGGCCGTCATCCAGTTCACGTCGCCCGGCACGATTTCCTGCAGCGAGCCGAGACTGTCGCGGTGCAGGATCGCGCCGTCGAACAGGTAGGTGACGGTCGCGAGGCCGATGTGCGGATGCGGCCGCACGTCGAGGCCGATGCCGGGCGGCAGCGTGGCCGGCCCCATGTGATCGAAGAAGATGAACGGGCCGACGAGCCGCGCGGCGAGCGCGGGCAGCGTGCGGCGCACCTGCAGGTTGCCGACGTCGCGCACGTGCGGCTTCAGCAGGGCATGGATCGGGGCGGTCATGGCGAGTCCTGTGGGGCGGCGAAGATGCGGACCATTGTACCGGCCGACGCCGATTCGCACGTCTTGCGCACGGATTCGATTCCACGCGCGCCACGCGGGTATCGGAGCGGGCCGCACGCGAACGCGGTTAGACTCGCCGTTTCGGAACGACATTCGACACGCGAGGAGACGCCAATGATGGCCCCGAAGGATTTGTTGCTGGCGTTGGTCGTGATCCTCGCATGGGGCGTGAACTTCGTCGTGATCAAGGTCGGCCTGCACGGGATGCCGCCGATGCTGCTCGGCGCGCTGCGCTTCACGCTCGCGGCCGTGCCGGCCGTGTTCTTCGTGCGCCGCCCGCAGATTCCGTGGCGGATGCTGCTGCTGTACGGCGCGACGATCCAGCTCGGCCAGTTCGTGTTTCTGTTTACCGGCATGTACGTCGGGATGCCGGCCGGCCTCGCATCGCTCGTGCTGCAGTCGCAGGCGTTCTTCACGCTCGTGTTCGCGATGCTGTTTCTCGGCGAGCGGCTGCGCGTGCAGAACCTGATCGGTCTCGCGATCGCCGCCGCAGGGCTCGTCGTGATCGCATCGCAGGGCGGCCGCGCAATGACGCTCGCCGGTTTCCTGCTGACGATCGCGTCGGCGGCGATGTGGGCGTTCGGCAATATCGTCACGAAGAAGGTCGGCAACGCGAACCTCGTGTCGCTCGTCGTCTGGGCGAGCCTCGTGCCGCCCGTGCCGTTCTTCGTGCTGTCGCTGTGGTTCGAAGGGCCGCAGCGGATCGGCGCCGCGCTGGCCGCGCTCAATGTCTCGTCGATCTTCGCGGTCGTCTATCTCGCGTTTGTTGCGACGCTGCTCGGCTACGGGCTCTGGAGCCGCCTGATGTCGCGCTATCCGGCCGCGCAGGTCGCGCAGTTCTCGCTGCTGGTGCCGATCGTCGGGCTTGCATCGTCGGCGCTGCTGCTCGACGAGCACCTGACGTCTGCGCAGCTGATCGGCGCGGCGCTCGTGATGGGCGGGCTCGCGGTCAACGTCTTCGGCGGGAAGCTGATGCGCCGCTTCGCGGCGTCGTGAGGCGCGCCGGCACGCGCGTGGCGTGCCGGCGGCGATGCGGCCGTCAGGCCATGCGGTTCTTCGCGAGCGGCGGATTCGCGGCGAAGTAGCGCTTGATGCCGCGGAAGATCGCGTCGGCCATCTGGTCGCGATAGCTGTCGTCGTTGAGCCGGCGCTCCTCGTCCGGGTTGCTGATGAACGCGGTCTCGACGAGGATCGACGGAATGTCGGGCGCCTTCAGCACCGCGAATCCCGCCTGCTCGACCGAGCCCTTGTGCAGCTTGTTGATGCTGCCGACTTCCTTCAGCACGTAGTTGCCGTAGCGCAGCGAATCGCGAATCTGGGCCGTGGTCGACATGTCGAACAGCGCGCGGCTCACCGCCGCGTCCTGCGTCTTGATGTTGATCCCGCCGATCAGGTCGGACGCATTCTCCTTGTTCGCGAGCCAGCGCGCGGCCGCGCTCGACGCGCCGTGGTCCGACAGTGCGAACACCGACGAGCCGCGCGCGGACGGCGTCGTGAATGCGTCGGCGTGGATCGACACGAACAGGTCGGCGCCGACGCGGCGCGCCTTTTGCACGCGCACGTTCAGCGGCACGAAGAAGTCGGCGTCGCGCGTCATCATCGCGCGCATGTTCGGCGCGGCATCGATCTTCGCGCGCAGCTTCTTCGCGATGTCGAGCGCGATGTGCTTCTCGTACGTGCCGGCGCCGCCGATCGCGCCCGGATCCTCGCCGCCGTGGCCCGGATCGATCGCGACGGTCAGCAGCCGCACGGTGCCGCCCTTGCCGGACTTCGGCGCGGTGAACTTGTAGGCATCGGCGTCGTCGTCGCCGTCGTCGCGGCGCGCGATCACGGGCGGCGGCTTGACGGCCGGCTTCGCGGGCGCCGAAGGCGCGGCCGGCGGCGTGTGCGGCGCGGCCGGCGTGTTCTGCGCGAAGCGCTGGAAGAACGCGTCGCTGTTGTCGCTCGGCGCCGGCGCGGCCGCCGGGCCGTTCAACGCGGTCGGCGGCTGCATCTGCTGCGCGCGCGCCGCATCGTTCAGCGCCTGCTCCTTGCGTTCGGTCTGCGCGATCAGGTCGGTCAGCGGATCGGGCGCGACGGCCGGATAGAGGTCGAACACGAGCCGGTACTTGTAGGTGCCGACCGGCGGCAGCGTGAATACCTGCGGCTTCACCGAGCCTTTCAGGTCGAACACCATGCGCACGACGTGCGGCTGATACTGGCCGACGCGCACCGATTGAATCTGCGGATCGTTCGGCGCGATCTTCGACACGAGGTCGCGCAGCGCCTGGTCGAGCTCGAGGCCGGTCAGGTCGACGACGAGCCGGTCGGGCCCCTGCAGCAGCTGTTGGCTATTCTGCAGCGGCTGATCGGATTCGATCGTCACGCGCGTGTAATCGCGTGCGGGCCACACGCGCACGCCGAGCACCGACGACGCGTGCGCGAGCCGCGGCGCGACGAGGCCGAGCACCAGCGTCGAGGCGCCCGCGCACAGGATCTGCCGGCGCCGCCAGTTGTGCGTCGCGGTGGCCGCCGATTCGATCGAGCGGAACGGTTTGATCAACATCTTTCGAGACATGCGTTTCCTGAAGCGCTATACGCCCGGACGGTGAGGGCGCGGCCGTCGCCGTCCACGTCGAGCGAGAAGACCAGATCGGGCACGCCGAGCAGGGTGCCCGCCTGTTGCGGCCATTCGACGAGACAGATCGCGCTGGAATTGAAATATTCGCGAAAGCCTGCATCGGACCATTCGGCCGGATCGTTGAATCGATACAGATCGAAGTGATAGACCTCGAGTTCCCCGTCGTCGCGTTCGAGCGCGTACGGTTCGACGAGCGTATAGGTCGGGCTGCGCACGCGGCCGCGGTGGCCAAGGCCGCGCAGGATCGCGCGCACGAGGGTCGTCTTGCCGGCGCCGAGATCGCCGACGAGCTGGATCTGCAGCCCGTCGAACGCGTGGGCGCGCGCGAGTTCGGTGCGCGCCGCGTCGAGCGCGTGCGCGAAGCGGATGCCGAACGCCTCGGTCGCCGCTTCGTCGGCCAGCGCGATCACGCGCTCGGCGAGCGGGGCCGGCAGCGTGACGGCGTGGGACGGATGGCTGGGCGTGGCTGGCATTCTCGTAAAATAGTGCGATGAACCGATTACCGGAACTCGCCGCATCCGACCGAACTTCGACTCGTGACGAAGGCGCGGCGTCGTGCGCGCTCGACGATGCGGCGTTGACTGCGCTCGCCGCGCGCATCAGGGCGTGGGGGCGCGAATTGGGTTTCGGGGCGATCGGGATTAGCGACACCGATCTCTCGGATGCCGAAGCAGGCCTCGCCGCCTGGCTGGAAGCCGGTTGCCACGGCGAGATGGATTATATGGCCAAACACGGGATGAAACGCGCGCGGCCGGCCGAACTTGTGGCCGGCACGCGACGCGTGATCTCCGCGCGGCTCGCCTATCTGCCGGCCGATACGCTGGCCGGCGACGCGCCCGGCGCGTCCGACTGGCGCGCACGCGAACGCGCGCGGCTCGACGATCCGCAGGCGGCCGTCGTGTCGATCTACGCGCGCGGCCGCGATTATCACAAGGTGTTGCGCAACCGGCTGCAGACGCTCGCCGAGCGCATCGAGCGCGAAATCGGCGCATTCGGCCATCGCGTGTTTACCGATTCGGCGCCGGTGCTCGAGGTCGAGCTCGCGCAGAAGGCCGGGGTCGGCTGGCGCGGCAAGCACACGCTGCTGCTGCAGCGCGATGCGGGCTCGCTGTTCTTCCTCGGCGAGATCTACGTCGACATTCCGCTGCCGACCGACGCACAGACGTCGCCCGACACGGCGCCCGAGTCGCCCGGCGCGCATTGCGGCAGCTGCACGCGCTGCATCGACGCGTGTCCGACCGGCGCGATCGTCGAGCCGTATCGCGTCGACGCGCGCCGCTGCATCTCGTATCTGACGATCGAGCTGAAGGGCAGCATTCCGGAGCCGCTGCGGCCGCTGATCGGCAATCGCGTGTACGGCTGCGACGACTGTCAGCTCGTGTGTCCGTGGAACAAGTTCGCGCAGGCCGCGCCGGTGGCCGACTTCGACGTGCGGCACGGGCTCGATCGCGCGACGCTCGTCGAGCTGTTCGGCTGGGATGCCGGCGAATTCGACACGCGGATGCAGGGCAGCGCGATCCGCCGCATCGGCTACGAAAGCTGGCTGCGCAATCTCGCGGTCGGGCTCGGCAATGCGCTGCGCGCGCCCGCGCAGCGGCTCGCGCCCGCGGCGCGCGACGCGATCGTGGCCGCGCTGCGCGCGCGCGCCGACGATCCGTCGCCGATCGTGCGCGAACATGTCGAGTGGGCGCTGCGTGCCGCGTGAAGGCGGCGTAAAGTGTCGTCGGCGCGCGAGCGCGACGCGTGCGCGACGGCCTCGGCCGGCGGGATGCGCGTCGCATCGGCGCCGGTGTCGGTGAGGAGAATGCCATGTTCAACGCAGTAATCGACGCGCCGTTCGGCAAGGTCGGCATCCGCACGGATGCGGCCGCGGTGCGCGAAATCGTCTATCTGCCCGAGTCGGTGAAGTCCGTCGCGCCGGACACGCCGCTCGCGAAGCGCGCGGTCGAGCAGATCGAGCGGTATTTCGAGCGCGCGTCGGCCCGTTTCGACCTGCCGCTCGCGCCGGTCGGCAGCGCGTTCCAGCACCGCGTGTGGGACGTGATCAGCGACATTCCGCCCGGCACCGTGCTGACGTACGGGCAGGTCGCGAAGCGGATCGGCAGCGCGCCGCGCGCGGTCGGCCAGGCATGCGGTGCGAACTATTTTCCGCTGGTGATCCCGTGTCATCGCGTCGTCGCCGCGAGCGGGCTCGGCGGTTTCGCGAATCACGACGACGACGGCTATTACCTGAAAGTGAAGCGCTGGCTGCTGGCGCACGAGGGCGTGCCGTACCGATGAGCGAACCGCTGCTGTCTCCCGAAGCCGGCGACGGTACGGCCGCGCCGTCGCCCGCGCTGCTCGCGAGCCGCGCGTCGATCGACCTGTTCTGCGATGCGCTGTGGCTCGAGCACGGGCTCGCACGCAACACGCTCGATGCGTACCGGCGCGACCTGACGCTGTTTTCGCAATGGCTCGCGGCCACGCACGACGCGGCGCTCGACGCGGCCGACGAAACGATGCTGACCGGCTACATCGCCGCCCGCAGCGACGGCAAGGCGACGTCGTCTAACCGGCGGCTGTCGGTGTTTCGCCGCTATTACGGCTGGGCTGTGCGCGAGCATCGCGCGAGTGCCGATCCGACGCTGCGCATCACGTCCGCGAAGCAGGCGGCGCGGTTCCCGTCGACACTGTCCGAGGCGCAGGTCGAGGCGTTGCTCGGCGCGCCCGACATCGCGACGCCGCTCGGGCTGCGCGATCGCACGATGCTCGAGCTGATGTACGCGAGCGGGCTGCGCGTGAGCGAGCTCGTCACGCTGAAGACGGTCGAGGTCGGGCTCAACGAAGGCGTCGTGCGCGTGATGGGCAAGGGCTCGAAGGAGCGGCTCGTGCCGTTCGGCGAGGTCGCGCACGGCTGGATCGAGCGCTATCTGCGCGAGGCGCGGCCCGCGCTGCTCGGCGCGCGCGCGGCCGACGCGCTGTTCGTGACGGCGCGCGGCGACGGCATGACGCGTCAGCAGTTCTGGAACATCATCAAGCGCCACGCGCAGCAGGCGGACGTGCGTGCGCATCTGTCGCCGCACACGCTGCGGCACGCGTTCGCGACGCATCTGCTGAACCACGGCGCGGACCTGCGCGTCGTGCAACTGCTGCTCGGCCACGCGGACATCTCGACCACGCAGATCTATACGCACGTCGCTCGCGAGCGCCTGCGCACGCTGCACGCGCAGCATCATCCGCGCGGCTGAACGCAGGCTTGCGCTCGTGCCGGGAATTGCACGCGGGCTCCCGCTCCCGCTCCGGCACCGGCCCGCAGGGCGGGCGGCGGCCGCACGAGAACGCCTGACGACTGCCCGCGCGCACCGTCGCGCGCGCATGCACGCGCATCATCCGAGTTCGCGCAGCTTGTGTTTGAGCACCTTGCCGGTCGACGCGGCCGGCAGCGCATCGAGCACGCGGATGCGCGCGGGGCGCTTGTACGGCGCGAGCCGCTCCGCGCACCACGCGTGCAGCGTCGCGTCGGTTGCCGTCGCGCCCGGCGCCAGCTCGACGAACGCGAGCACTTCCTCGTTGCCTTCGACGGGGCGCCCGACCACCGCGGCCTGCACGACGTCCGGATGCGCGTTCAGCACCTGCTCGACTTCGACCGGATACACGTTGAAGCCCGAGCGGATGATCAGCTCCTTGCTGCGGCCGACGATCGTCACCGCGCCGTCGGCATCCTGCCGCGCGAGATCGCCGGTGCTCAGCCAGCCGTCCGGCGACACGGCCGCGCGCGTCGCATCGACGTTGCGGTAGTAGCCGAGCATCACGTTCGGCCCGCGCACGCGAATCTCGCCGACTTCGCCGCGCGGCACGTCGGCGCCGTCGGGCCCGACGATGCGCATCTCGATGCCGGGAATCGGCATGCCGACCGAGCAGTCGGCGCGCGGCGCATCGAGCGGCGTCTGCGTGATCGTCGGGCTGCTTTCGGTCATGCCGTAGCCGTTGTGCAGCGGGATGCCGTAGACGCGCTCGACGCGCGCCTTCAGCGCCGCGTCGAGCGGCGAGCCGCCCGAATACGCGAAGCGCAGTCGCGGCGCATGCCACGCATGGCCGTGCGTGTGGAGGTGCTCGATCAGCTTCGCATGCATCGCGGGCACGCCTTGGAAGATCGTCACGCCCTCGTCGGCCAGCGCGACGCGCACGGCTTCGGGCGCAAAACGGGGCGCGAGCCGCAGTGTCGCGCCGGCATAGAGGCTGCCGAGACAGACCGACGCGAGCCCATACACGTGCGACACGGGTAGCACCGCGTAGACGATGTCGTCCGGCGACACGCGCCGCAGCGTGCTCGACATCGCCGCGATGAACAGCAGGTTGCGGTGCGACAGCATCACGCCTTTCGGTGTGCCGGTCGTGCCCGTCGTATAGATCAGCGCCGCGCATTGGGCGGCGCCGTCGGCGGCCACCGGTTCGCTGCCGGCGTGTGCGTCGAGCCGATACGACCACGCGCCGATGTCGACGGGCAGTGCATCGGCACGCACGGCCTCGTGCCGCGCGGCATGCGCGCGAGCGTCGGGCGACGTGTCGGTGACGAACGCGGTCAGCTTCGGGCGCGCGTGCGCGGCGATTGCGTCGAGCTCGGCCGCCGACAGCCGCGCGTTGGACACGAGCGCCCACGCATCGATGCGCGCGGCCGCGAACAGCAGCACGACCTGCGCGACGCTGTTTTCCGCCACGATCATCACGCGATCGCCACCGCGCACGCCGAGCGCCGCGAGCCGCGACGCGACGGCATCGACGGCCCGCGCGAGCTCGGCGTACGAGAGCCGGCGCGCGTCCTCGATCAGCGCGGGCCGCTCGGGCGCCTGGGCGGCCCAGCGCGCGGGCACGTCGGCGATGCGCGGCGGCAGCGCGGCGAGCAGCGCGTCGACGTCGGGCTCGGGTGAACGGATCGATGAGGTC
This sequence comes from Burkholderia sp. BC1, assembly GCF_052683555.1. Classification (NCBI taxonomy): domain Bacteria; kingdom Pseudomonadati; phylum Pseudomonadota; class Betaproteobacteria; order Burkholderiales; family Burkholderiaceae; genus Burkholderia; species Burkholderia sp. BC1. Next base: position 112,958 of record NZ_JBQYLP010000013.1, on the reverse strand, counting down.
ATGGCGTCTCCGGAAAAGGGGCCGGCGGCATCGGCGCGGCGGCATGAGAATGCGAACGATCGTGCCATGACGGCGCGCGCGCCACAATCGGCCGTTCGGTCAATGGCGCTTCGCGCGATTCGCAACGATCATGAGAGGACCGCCGCGTGCCGTGCGCCGCGCAGCGGGCCGCGAGTATAGCCCGGCGCGCGCGGGCGGTTCGTCGCGCGCCGTTCGCCATTAGAATGCCGCCATGAGCAAATCGAGACACGTATCAGAAACGCCGGCGACCCAGCTGCTGCGCCGGCACGGCGTCGCGTTCGGCGAGCATCCGTACGCATACGTCGAACACGGCGGCACCGGCGAATCGGCGCGGCAGCTCGGCGTCGACGAGCACATCGTCGTGAAGACGCTCGTGATGGAAGACGAGCATGCGAAGCCGCTGATCGTGCTGATGCACGGCGATCGCACGGTGTCGACGAAGAATCTCGCGCGCCAGATCGGCGCGAAGCGCGTCGAGCCCTGCAAGCCGGAGGTCGCGAACCGTCATTCCGGCTATCTGGTCGGCGGCACGTCGCCGTTCGGCACGCGCAAGCCGATGCCGGTCTACGTCGAGTCGACGATTCTCGACTTGCCGACGATCTACCTGAACGGCGGCCGCCGCGGCTATCTCGTGAGCATCGCGCCGTCGGTGCTGACGACGCTGCTCGGCGCGAAGCCCGTGCAGTGCGCGAGCGTCGACTGAGGGTTTCACCTTCGTGGCAGGTCGCGCGCGTTCGGTAGAATGGGCGCCGTTTCGGCTCGCCGCGCCACGTCGGCGCCGGCCGGCCGGCGGTCCGCGCTGCCGCGCCTGCGTCGCATCGCGCGGCCGCCGCGCGCGAGCCGTCCCTTCACCGATACGTTGAAAGAAGAGTTTCCCGCATGCAGATCCTGCTCGCCGCCCTCATTGCCTACCTGATCGGCTCGGTGTCGTTTGCCGTCATCGTCAGCGCCGCGATGGGCCTCGCCGATCCCCGGTCGTACGGGTCCAAGAACCCCGGCGCGACCAACGTGCTGCGCAGCGGCAACAAGAAGGCCGCGATCCTGACGCTGATCGGCGATGCGTTCAAGGGCTGGATCGCCGTGTGGCTGGCGCGCCGTTACGGCCTGCCCGACGTCGCGATCGCGTGGGTCGCGATTGCGGTGTTCATCGGCCACCTGTATCCGGTGTTCTTCCGCTTCCAGGGCGGCAAGGGCGTCGCGACCGCAGCCGGCGTGCTGCTCGCCGTTCATCCGGTGCTCGGGCTCGCCACCGCGCTCACCTGGCTCATCATCGCGTTCTTCTTCCGCTATTCGTCGCTCGCCGCGCTGGTCGCGGCCGTGTTCGCGCCGCTGTTCGACGTGTTCCTGTTCGGCACGAACCGCAATCCGATCGCATGGGCGGTGCTCGCGATGAGCGTGCTGCTCGTGTGGCGTCATCGCGGCAACATCGCGAAACTGCTGGCGGGGGAGGAGAGCCGGATCGGCGACAAGAAGAAGGCGGCCGCGAACGGCAACGCGCAGGACGGCGGGAAAGCGTAATGCAGCGGGAAGGGCGCCCGCGCGCTGCAGGCAGCAGCGTGCCGGCGCCCGTCTCGCGACCGGTCAGTCGCGGAAGTTGTTGAAGTCGAGCGGCGTATCGGTCACGTCCTTGCGCAGCATCGCGATCACGCTCTGCAGATCGTCGCGCTTCGCGCCGGACACGCGCACCGCGTCGCCCTGGATGCTGGCCTGGACCTTGATCTTGCTGTCCTTCACGAGCCGCACGATCTTCTTCGCGAGGTCGCCCGTCACGCCCTTCTTCACCGTGACGACCTGCTTGACCTTGTCGCCGCCGATCTTCTCGACCTTGCCGTAATCGAGGAAGCGCACGTCGACGTTGCGCTTGGCCATCTTGCCGATCAGCACGTCCTTCACCTGACCGAGCTTGAAATCGTCGTCGGCGAACAGCGTCAGCTCGCGGTCTTTCTGCTCGACGCGCGCGTCGGAGCCCTTGAAGTCGAAGCGCGTCGAGATTTCCTTGTTCGACTGCTCGATGGCGTTCTTCACTTCGATCATGTTCGCTTCGGAAACGACGTCGAACGATGGCATGGCATTCTCCCTTGAGACTTGAGGCGCGGCGCCCGGCCGGCGCGCGGGCACTCGCTATAATTGCGGACTGTTTGCCATTTTACCGATGCCCTTCCGTTTGCCCAAGGCCGCGCCGTGCGGCCCGTCGGGCGGACGCGAGCGCGAATGCCGATGCCTCCTGACGAATCCGCCCTGTCGCTGCTCCCCGACCATCCGCTCGCCGCGCACAACACGTTCGGCATCGACGCGAGGGCGCGCTATGCCGCGCGCATCACACATCCCGCGCAGTTCGAGGCGCTGCATCGCGACGCGCGCGTCGCGACGCTGCCGCATCTCGTGCTCGGCGGCGGCAGCAACGTCGTGTTCACGCGCGACTTCGACGGCCTCGTGCTGCTCGATGAAATCGCCGGGCGCCGCGTCGTGCGCGACGACGACGACGCGTGGTACGTCGAAGCCGGCGGCGGCGAGAACTGGCATGCGTTCGTCGGCTGGACGCTCGAGCAGGGCATGGCGGGCCTCGAGAACCTCGCACTGATCCCGGGCACCGTCGGCGCGGCGCCGATCCAGAACATCGGCGCGTACGGCCTCGAAATGAACGCGTATTTCGATTCGCTCGTCGCGGTCGAACTCGCGACGGGGCGCAGCGAGCGTTTCGACGCCGCGCGCTGCGCGTTCGGCTATCGCGACAGCTTCTTCAAGCGCGACGGGCGCGGGCGCTTCGCGATCGTATCGGTGACGTTCCGGCTGCCGAAACGCTGGACGCCGCGGCTCGGCTATGCGGACGTCACGCGCGAACTCGATGCGCGCGGCATCTCGCCGGACGCGGCGACGCCGCGCGACGTATTCGATGCGGTCGTCGCGATCCGGCGCGCGAAGCTGCCCGATCCGCGCGAGCTCGGCAACGCGGGCAGCTTCTTCAAGAATCCGGTGATCGATCGCGCGCAGTTCGACGCGCTGCATGCGCGCGCGCCGGGCGTCGTGTCGTACCCGCAGCCGGACGGCCGCGTGAAGCTCGCGGCGGGCTGGCTGATCGACCGCTGCGGATGGAAAGGGCGCGCGCTCGGCGCGGCGGCCGTGCACGACCGGCAGGCGCTCGTGCTCGTCAATCGCGGCGGCGCGACGGGCGCCGACGTGCTCGCGCTCGCGCGCGCGATCCAGCACGACGTGCGCACGCAGTTCGGCGTCGAGCTCGAGCCCGAGCCGGTCTGCCTGTAGCGCGGACGGATCCCGGGCGACTGCGGCCGGCGCGCCGGTTTCCCGTGCCGTACAAAACGAAACGCCGATCGGACGATCGGCGTTTTTCATGCGATGCACGCGGCGCAGGCCGCGCAGCGCGCGCGTTCAGTGCTTGAGGCGGCCCAGCAGCAGGAACTCCATCAGCGCCTTCTGCACGTGTAGACGGTTTTCCGCTTCGTCCCACACGACGCTTTGCGGGCCGTCGATCACGCCGGCCGTCACTTCCTCGCCGCGATGCGCGGGCAGGCAGTGCATGAACAGCGCGTCCGGATTCGCGTGACCCATCATTTCCTCGTCGACGCACCAATCGGCAAACGCCTTCATCCGTGCCTCGTTCTCGGCCTCGAAACCCATGCTGGTCCAGACGTCGGTCGTGACGAGATCGGCACCCTTGCACGCTTCGTTCGGATCGTCGAACACCTCGTAGAACGGTGCGCTGTCGGGCGACACGAGCTTCATGTCGAGCGCGTAGCCGGGCGGCGTCGACAGGCGCAGCTTGAAGCCGAGGATCTGCGCGGCCTGAATCCACGTGTAGAGCATGTTGTTCGCGTCGCCGACCCATGCGACGGTCTTGCCCGCGATCGGGCCGCGGTGCTCGTAGTACGTGAAGATGTCGGCGAGCACCTGGCACGGGTGGTATTCGTTGGTCAGCCCGTTGATCACCGGCACGCGCGAGTTTTCCGCGAAGCGCTGGATGATGTCCTGCTCGAACGTGCGGATCATGATGATGTCGACCATCCGCGAGATGACCTGCGCGGAATCCTCGACCGGCTCGCCGCGGCCGAGCTGCGTGTCGCGCGTGCTCATGAATACCGCGTGGCCGCCGAGCTGGAAGATCCCCGCTTCGAACGACAGGCGCGTGCGCGTCGAACTCTTCTCGAAGATCATCGCGAGCGTGCGGTCGTGCAGCGGATGGTAGGTCTCGTAGTTCTTGAACTTGCGCTTCAGGATACCCGTGCGTTCGAGCACGTACTCGTAGTCTTCCAGCGAGAAATCCTTGAACTGCAGGTAGTGACGAATGGTTTTGGCGGTCATGAAACGAAATACGGCGGGCTTCACCCGGCGGCGACGCCGGACGGCGCCGCCGTCGGATGTGAATAACTCAAAGCAGCATAAAGGATTTTCCGTGCTTTGACGAGCCGCGCAGGCGAACGGGGAGCGATCGCGGCGCAGCGCGGCCCGCTGTCCGGGAGGGGCGGCGAAACGACGCGCGATGGCGCGCTGCGGTATAATTTCGAAGTTTTCTCCAGCCCGGCACGCAAGCCGTTTCGCGGTTCTGCCGGACACAAGCCGTGCGCTGCACAAATCCCGTGCGGCGTGCCGGCCGCACGTGTCGATCGCCCGTTTTTCGGCGCGCCCGGCGCGCGCGAGCCGCGTCGATTCCAGCTTTGTGTTCGCGTGCTCACGCACTGTCGCGTGGGTATCGCCGGGCCGTCACTTGGGTAACCACATGGCTGAAACCCCCCCGACCGAATACTTCATCCAGGGCGTCACGAAAGACGGGAAAAAGTTTCGCCCGAGCGACTGGTCGGAACGTCTGGCCGGCGTGATGTCCTGTTTCGGGCCAGGGGCGAGCGGGCCGAATGCGCGTCTCCAGTACTCGCTCTACGTGCGCCCGACGCTGCTCGGCGACACCAAATGCGTGATCCTCGACTCGCGGCTGCGCGATGTCGAGCCCATGGCCTTCGATTTCGTGATGAACTTCGCGAAGGACAACAATCTCGTCGTGACCGAAGCGTGCGAGTTGCCGGACTATAACGAGAAGAACGAGAAGAAGTGAGGCGCACGGGCGCGCTGCGCCTGTTGCGGCCTTGCATGACACCGCGCAGGTATGCAGCGCCCACGCAAAAAAGCCCGCCGAAGCGGGCTTTTTTGCGATCGCAGGAAACAGGAGTGCCCGCACGAGGCGGGCACGCCGGAATTTACGCTGCTGCCTGCAGGCCCTTGACGGCTGCGGCGAGGCGGCTCTTGCTGCGAGCGGCCTTGTTCTTGTGAACGATCTTCTTGTCGGCGATCGTGTCGATCGTCTTGACGGCAGCCTTGAACAGCTCGGCAGCCTTTGCCTGGTCGCCGGCGTCGACGGCCTTGCGAACAGCCTTGATCGCGGTACGGAATTTCGAGCGCAGCGCCGAGTTGTGCGAGTTTGCCTTCGCGGCCTGGCGGGCGCGCTTGCGTGCTTGTGCGGAGTTAGCCATGACGGTTCCTTATCCTGTCCTGTTTCCAGAGCTTGGAGCCTGACGGCCAAGCGCTGCTTTTCGATCCGTCCCCTGAGAACGATTGCCCAGGGGCGCATAAAAAAACGGTGATTTTAACCGAGGCCGAGACATGGAAACGGCAGCCGCCGTGCATGTAACAGGCTCAGAAACCGGCGATTATAGCAACAAAATCAAGCGCGTGGCAAGTTCGGCGTGATCCCGCCGGACACGGGCGCCGGCGGCCCGCCGCGTTTTCGGCATCGCGCCGCGTCCGGTCGCGCAACGTCCGTATAATAAGCGCCCCATGAATCTATTCCGAGCCCTGCTGACGGTCAGCGGCTTCACGCTGCTGTCGCGCGTGACCGGACTGGCCCGCGAGACGCTGATCGCCCGTGCGTTCGGCGCCAGTCAATACACCGACGCGTTCTACGTCGCGTTCCGCATTCCGAACCTGCTGCGCCGGCTGTCCGCCGAAGGTGCGTTCTCGCAGGCGTTCGTGCCGATCCTCGCCGAGTTCAAGAATCAGCAGGGCCACGATGCGACGAAGGCGCTCGTCGACGCGATGTCGACCGTGCTCGCGTGGGCGCTCGCCGTGCTGTCGATCGTCGGGATCGCCGGCGCGTCGTGGGTCGTGTTCGCGGTCGCCTCGGGCCTGCGCACCGACGGCCAGGCGTTCCCGCTCGCGGTCACGATGACGCGCATCATGTTCCCGTACATCGTGTTCATTTCGCTGACGACCCTCGCGTCCGGCGTGCTGAACACGTACAAGAGCTTCTCGCTGCCGGCGTTCGCGCCGGTGCTGCTCAACGTCGCGTTCATCGTCGCGGCGGTGTTCGTCGCGCCGCACCTGAAGGTGCCGGTGTTCGCGCTCGCATGGGCCGTGATCGCCGGCGGCGTGCTGCAGTTCCTCGTGCAGTTGCCGGGCCTGAAGAAGATCGACATGGTCCCGCTGATCGGGCTGAACCCGCTGCGCGCGCTGCGTCACCGCGGCGTGAAGCGCGTGCTCGCGAAGATGGTGCCCGCGACCTTCGCCGTGTCGGTCGCGCAGCTGTCGCTGATCATCAACACGAACATCGCGTCGCGGCTCGGGCAGGGCGCCGTGTCGTGGATCAACTATGCGGACCGGCTGATGGAGTTTCCGACCGCGCTGCTCGGCGTCGCGCTCGGCACGATCCTGCTGCCGAGCCTGTCGAAGGCACACGTCGACGCCGATGCGCACGAATATTCGGCGCTGCTCGACTGGGGGCTGCGCGTCACGTTCCTGCTTGCCGCGCCGAGCGCGCTCGCGCTGTTCTTCTTCGCGACGCCGCTGACGGCGACGCTGTTCAATTACGGGAAGTTCGACGCGCACACCGTGACGATGGTCGCGCGCGCGCTCGCGACTTACGGCATCGGACTGATCGGCATCATCCTGATCAAGATTCTCGCGCCCGGCTTTTACGCGAAGCAGGACATCAAGACGCCGGTGAAGATCGCGGTCGGCGTGCTGATCGTCACGCAGCTGTCGAACTACGTGTTCGTGCCGCTGATCGGACACGCGGGGCTCACGCTGAGCATCGGCGTCGGCGCGTGCCTGAACTCGCTGCTGCTGTTCCTCGGGCTGCGCCGCCGCGGGATCTACCAGCCGTCGCCGGGCTGGCTGCGCTTTTTCGTGCAGCTCGTCGGCGCGTCGCTGGTGCTGGCGGGGCTGATGCACTGGTTCTCGATCAGCTTCGACTGGACCGGCATGCGCACGCAGCCGCTCGAGCGCATCGTGCTGATGGGCGCGTGCCTCGTGCTGTTCGCTGCACTATATTTCGGTATGTTGTGGCTGATGGGCTTCAAATACGCTTACTTCAGAAGGCGCGCCAAGTGACGACCGCTATGACCCGCGTCCTCGACTACTTCAGCACGCTCGTGGCGGACGACGATAGCCTGCCCGTCACGGAAGCCGCGCTGTCGCTGGCGCAGGACGCGTACCCCGACCTCGATCTGCAGGGCACGCTCGCGGAGATCGACATGCTCGCCGCGCGGCTGCGGCGCCGGCTCGCCGACGATGCGGATCTGAAGCACCGCGTCGTCGCGCTGAACGACTTCTTCTTTCGCGAACTCGGCTTCGCGTGCAATCACAACGACTACTACGACCCCGATAACAGCCACCTGAACGCGGTGCTGAAGCGGCGGCGCGGCATTCCGATCTCGCTGTCGGTGCTGTATCTGGAACTGGCCGAGCAGATCGGCGTGCCGGCGCGCGGCGTGTCGTTCCCCGGACATTTCCTGCTGCGCGTGACGCTGCCGGACGGCGACCTCATCATCGATCCGACCAACGGCCATTCGCTGTCGGAAGCCGAGATGGTCGAGATGCTCGAGCCGTACGTCGCGCGTGCGGCGGGCGCCGTCGACAGCGCGTTGCGCGCGTTGCTGCAGCCGGCGACGAGCCGCGAGATCATCGCGCGGATGCTGCGCAACCTGAAGACGATCTATCTGCAGACGGAACGCTGGCAGCGGCTGCTCGCGGTCCAGCAGCGGCTCGTGATCCTGCTGCCCGATCATGTCGACGAGGTGCGCGATCGCGGCTTCGCGTATGCGCGGCTCGACTATCTGCGCCCCGCGCTCGAGGATCTCGAACAGTATCTCGGCGAGCGGCCGGACGCCGAAGACGCGACCGTCGTCGAGTCGCAGGTCAGCGAGTTGCGGCAGCGGATGCAGCGCGACGCCGAAGACTGACGCGGTACAAACAGGCGCAAAAAAAGCCGCCCGGAAGGGGCGGCTTGCGTAGCGCAACGTATGCGCGCCGATTACTTCAGCGCGTCGAATGCGCGCTCGCGGATTTCCTCGACGGTGCCGAGCCCGGAGATCTTGCGATACTGCGGCGCCTTCAGGCCGTTTTCCTCGCCGCGCTTCGCCCAGTCGCCGTAATACGTGATCAGCGGCTTGGTCTGCGCCTCGTACACCTCGAGGCGCTTCTTCACCGTTTCTTCCTTGTCGTCGTCGCGCTGGATCAGCGGCTCGCCCGTCACGTCGTCCTTGCCTTCGACCTTCGGCGGATTGAACTTCACGTGATACGTGCGGCCCGACGCCGGGTGCGTGCGGCGGCCGCTCATCCGTTCGACGATTTCCGAGAACGGCACGTCGATCTCGAGCACGTAGTCGATCGCGACGCCCGCTTCCTTCATCGCGTCAGCCTGCGCGATCGTGCGCGGAAAGCCGTCGAACAGATAGCCGTTCGCGCAGTCCGCTTCCTTCAGACGTTCCTTCACGAGGCCGATGATCAGCGCGTCAGGGACGAGCTTGCCGGCGTCCATGTAGCCCTTCGCTTCGACGCCGAGCGGCGTGCCGGCCTTGACGGCCGCGCGCAGCATGTCGCCGGTCGAGATCTGCGGGATGCCGAACTTTTCCTTGATGAAGTTTGCCTGGGTGCCCTTTCCCGCGCCGGGCGCGCCCAACAGGATCAAACGCATGATGATATCTCCGGTATGTAGATTCGTATGGCGAGACGCGAAGGTGTCGGCGACAGCGTGCACGGCGCTTGCGCGGCGCGGCGGCGGACCGGTCTGACGCGGCGCGTCGATCGGGCGACGCGCGGCTGCCGGCGGGGGCCGCGGCGGGAGCAAGCGAGCACGCGCAGGTCGCAGACGGCTCGCACAATCGCCCGATTATGCCATGGGTTATTTTGAATCCGGCCGAAAAAGGGCCTGCACCCGCGCGAGGTCGGCCGGCGTATCGACGCCGGCCGCGGGTGCGCGCTCGGTGACGAGCACCGCGATGCGTTCGCCGTGCCACAGCGCGCGCAGCTGTTCGAGCTGCTCGGCCTGCTCGATCGGCGCCTGCGCGAGCGACGGATAGGTGCGCAGGAAACGCGCGCGATAGGCGTACAGGCCGATGTGCCGATAGACGGGCGCGGCCGGGGCCGGCATCGCGGCGACGTCGGGCCAGTGCGGCTGATAGGCGTCGCGGCTCCACGGAATCGGCGCGCGCGAGAAGTAGAGCGCGACGCTTTGCGCATCGAGCGCGACTTTCACGACGTTGGGGTTGAACACGTCGGCCGCGTCGTGAATCGGGTGCGCGGCGGTCGCGATCGCGCAGGCCGGATGCGCGGCGAGATGCGACGCAACGTCGCGCACCAGTGCGGGATCGATCAGCGGCTCGTCGCCCTGCACGTTGACGACCACCGTGTCGTCCTGCCAGCCGCACGCGGCCGCAACTTCCGCGAGCCGGTCGGTGCCGGACGGATGATCGGCGCGCGTGAGCACCGCGTCGAAGCCGTGTTCGCGCGCCGCGTCGAGCACGCTCTGCGCGTCGGACGCGATCAGCACCTGCTGCGCGCCCGCTTCGCGCGCGCGTTCGGCGACGCGCACGACCATCGGCTTGCCGCCGAGATCGGCGAGCGGCTTGTTCGGCAGGCGCGTCGACGCGAGCCGGGCAGGGATGACGGCGATGAAGGGTTGCGGATGAGTCATCGGAATCGGGCCGTGAGAGGAGGTCGGAACGGGCGCCGCCGTCGCGACGGCGGCGCGCCCGGCGGCCGCGGCGGCCGGGAATGCGGCGCGCGGCCGCGTGGGGCGACGCGGCGCTCAGCGGCCGGACGGATCGACCGGCGTGCCTTCGACGGTCTGCCGCGCTTCGTCGACGAGCATCACGGGGATGCCGTCGCGAACCGGATAGGCGAGCTTGTCCGCGTTGCAGATCAGTTCCTGCGCGGCGCGGTCATAGTGGAGCGGGCCTTTGCAGATAGGGCACACAAGGATTTCAAGCAGGCGAGCGTCCACGGAGTTTCTCCACAACGAGGGCAATGAGGCGGGGATCGAGCGCGGCTTCGACGGGGACGACCCACAGCCGAGCGTCGCGCCAGGAAGCGCCCAATTTTACTGCATCCTTCTCGGTGATCAGGATCGCGTCGACGGCATCGTCGACGAACGGGTTGTCGGCGAACGCGTAATGGTCGGGCAGCGCGCGCGTCGCCGGCGCGAGGCCCGCTGCGCGCAGCGTCGCGAAGAAGCGCTCCGGCGCGCCGATCCCGGCCGCGGCCAGTACGCGCTCGTTCGCGAACTGCGACAGCGGGCGGCGCAGCGTCGGCTGGTCGAGATGCCATGCGGCGCCTGGCGTCAGCGCGAGCGAATAGGTATCGGGCCACGGCGGCAGCGCGCCGCTGTACGGGTCGTTCACGAGCGTCGCGTCGCGGTGCCGCGACAGCGGCTCGCGCAGCGGCCCGGCCGGCAGCAGAAAGCCGTTGCCGCCGAGCCGGTGGTCGAACACGACGAGCTCGACCGTGCGCGCGAGGCGGTAGTGCTGCAGGCCGTCGTCGCTGACGATCACGTCGACGTCCGGGTGCGCGGCGCGCAGCGCCTGTGCGGCCGCGACGCGGTCCGGACACACCCAGACCGGCGCGCCGGTGCGGCGCGCGATCAGCAGCGGCTCGTCGCCGGCCGCGCCGGCACGCGAGGCGGGCGTGACGGCGGTCGGCGTTTTGACGTTCGCGCCGTAGCCGCGCGACACGACGCCCGGCGTGAAGCCGGCCGCGCGCAGCGCATCGACGAGCGCGATCACGGTCGGCGTCTTGCCGGTGCCGCCGACGGTCACGTTGCCGACCACGACGACCGGCACGCCGACGTCGACGGCCTCTTTCCAGCCGCGCGCGTACGCGGTGCGCCGCAGCGCCGCGCAGAGGCCGAAGGCGCACGCGAACGGCGTGAGCGCCCACGCGAACGCGCCGCGGCGCTGCCATTCGCGCGTCACGCGCGTTTCGAGCCGCGCGAGCAGGCCGTCGGCCGCGCTCATCGGGCCGGACGCGGCATCGCAGGCGCCGCAGCGTGGGACGGGTTCGTCAAGGCGGATTCTCCGTTGGGCGGCGCGTGCCGCAAGGGGTTCGGAAGGCGGCACTCTAGCGCGCCGTCCGCGCTCGCCGCAAGCGCGGATGGATGCGGCGCGAGACGGGGACGGAACGCGCGAGCTTGTGGATAACTCTGTGAAAAACTTGCCTGCCATTGGCCGCAAAGGCCCGCCGGACGGGCCTCGAATCGGATGAGAATCATTTCGAAAGGTTTAAAAAGAGATATAAATCAACGAGTTAAACCAAATAGTCAGGTTTTTTGCGCGATTTTTCAGCGGTTTTCGCCGGCGCTTGCCAGAGTGTGGACACTTCGGTGCACGGCAGCGGCGCGGCGTGACGCTGGACGCCGCGCGGATGTCGGACTATCGTGTCGCCGCCAGCATTCAATCGACCTTCCATGCTCTCCGACTCTCCTTTTGCCGCACCCGGCGCAACGCGCGGCGGCGACGAAGTGATTCCCGTTTCGGCGCTGAACCGCGCGATTTCGACGATGCTCGAACGCTCGTTCCCGCTGCTGTGGATCTCGGGCGAAGTATCGAACTTCACGCGCGCGGCGAGCGGCCACTGGTATTTCTCGATCAAGGATCAGCAGGCGCAGATGCGCTGCGTGATGTTCCGCGGCCGCGCGCAATACGCGGAATTCATGCCGCGCGAAGGCGACCGCATCGAAGTGCGCGCGGTCGTCACGATGTACGAGCCGCGCGGCGAGGTGCAGCTGAATGTCGAGGCCGTGCGGCGCACCGGACAGGGGCGGCTCTACGAGGCGTTCCTGCGGCTGAAGGCGCAGCTCGAGGCCGAAGGGCTGTTCGCGCCCGAGCGCAAGCGGCCGCTGCCCGCGCACCCGCGCGCGATCGGCATCGTCACGTCGCTGCAGGCCGCCGCGCTGCGCGACGTGCTGACCACGCTCGCGCGTCGCGCGCCGCATGTCCCCGTGATCGTGTATCCGGCGCCCGTGCAGGGTGCGGGCGCGGCGGAGAAGCTCGTCGCCGCCGTGCAAACGGCGAACGCGCGGCGCGAGGTCGACGTGCTGCTCGTCTGTCGCGGCGGCGGCTCGATCGAAGATCTGTGGTCGTTCAACGACGAAGCGCTCGCGCGCGCGATTGCGGCGAGCGAACTGCCGGTCGTCTGCGGCGTCGGGCACGAAACCGATTTCACGATCGCCGATTTCGCGGCCGACGTGCGCGCGCCGACGCCGACCGGCGCGGCCGAGCTCGCGAGCCCGCAGCGCGCGCTGCTGCTGCGCGAACTGGCCGAGCGCGAACGGGCGCTTGCCCGCGCACTGGCGCGCGGGCTCGAGCAGCGCGCGCAGCAGCTCGACTGGCTCGCGCGCCGGCTCGTGAGCCCGGCCGAACGGCTGCAGCGGCAACGCGCGCACGTCGGCCAGCTCGCGGTGCGGCTCGCGACGGCCGCCGCGCGCCCGGTGCGCGACGCACGCGCACGGTTTGCGCTCGCGCAGCTGCGCTGGCAGCGCGCGCGACCCGATCCCGCGCATGCGCGCCACGTGCTGGCCGGGCTGTCGCAGCGTCTCGCGGTTGCGCTGCAGCGCCGTCACGAGCGCGATACCGCGCGCGTCGCCGCATGCGCGGCACGGCTCGAGGTGCTGAGCCCGCAACGCACGCTCGAGCGCGGTTACGCGGCGCTGATCGATGCGCGGACGGGCCGCGCGGTGCGCGCGCCGAGCGCGCTGAAACCGCAGCGCCGGCTGACCGTGCATCTCGCCGAAGGCTCGGCCGACGTGTCGCTGGCGGACGTGCAGCCGCGGCTGACCGATACGATCTGAGCTGGCCTGCGAGCCGACGCGCGAGCGCCGTCGAACGCGTCGCGCGGCGGCCGGCGGCGCGGGCACGCGCGCTGCGCGTCCCGCCCGCGTGCCGCCCGTTGCGCGAACGCCGCTTTTCCGCATACCGCGGATAAATGGCCCACGAGTTTGCGGGGTTATTCGTCCTCGCCTACAATCGGACGCTCGGCAGCATTCAACACAGCCTCCCTACATACTCAACGAAGGAATCGCCATGGCTCATACGCTCCCGCCGCTCCCGTACGCTGAAGACGCACTCGCGCCGACCATCTCGAAAGAGACGATCGAGTACCACTACGGCAAGCATCACCAGGCTTATGTGACGAACCTGAACAACCTGATTCCCGGCACCGAGTTCGAGAACATGCCGCTGGAAGAGATCGTGAAGAAGTCGTCGGGCGGCATCTTCAACAACGCCGCGCAAGTCTGGAACCACACGTTCTTCTGGAACAGCCTGTCGCCGAACGGCGGCGGCGCACCGTCGGGCGCGCTCGGCGACGCGATCAACGCGAAGTGGGGTTCGTTCGACGCGTTCAAGGAAGCGTTCACGAAGGCCGCAGTCGGCACGTTCGGCTCGGGCTGGGCATGGCTCGTGAAAAAGGCCGACGGTTCTCTCGACATCGTGTCGACGAGCAACGCCGCCACGCCGCTGACGACGGCCGACAAGCCGCTGCTGACGATCGACGTGTGGGAACACGCGTACTACATCGACTACCGCAACGCACGTCCGAAGTTCGTCGAAGCGTTCTGGAACATCGCGAACTGGGACTTCGCCGCGAAGAACTTCGCGTAAGTCCCTGCGTCGCCGCGCCGTGCGGCGCGCGACGTCGACGAAAAGCCCTCGATTTCGAGGGCTTTTTTCTTTTCGGGCGCCGCGTTCGCATTCGCCTCACGCGAGCGTCGTCGCCAGCCAGCCGAACGCCGCGCTCGCGATCACGACGGCCCACGGCGGCACGCGCCAGAACGTCAGCGCGACGAACGCGACGAGCGCTGCGCCGAAGTCGCGCGGCGACACGATCGTGTCGGTCCAGACCGGGTGATAGAGCGCCGCGAGCAGCAGCCCGACGACGGCCGCATTGACGCCCGCGAGCGCGGCCTGCATCCGTGCGTTGCGCCGCATGCGCGCCCAGAACGGCGCCGTGCCGGCCACGAGCAGGAACGACGGCGCGAAGATCGACACGAGCGCGATCATGCCGCCGAGCCAGCCGTTCGGCTCGATGCGCAGCGACGCGCCGAGGAATGCCGAAAACGTGAACAGCGGCCCGGGCACTGCCTGTGCGACGCCGTAGCCGGCGAGGAAGGTCGAATCGTCGACCCAGCCCGGCGCGACGACGGTCGCCTGCAGCAGCGGCAGCACCACGTGACCGCCGCCGAACACGAGCGCGCCGGTGCGGAAGAAGGCGTCGACGATCGCGAGGCTGTCGGCATGCAAGGCGCGGGCGGCGAGCGGCAGCGCGACGACGAGCGCCGCGAACGATGCGAGCCACAGCACGCCGGCGCGCGGCGACACGTGTAGCGGCAGCGGATCGTGCGCATCGCGCGCCGCTTGCGGCAGCAGCACGACGCCCGCCGCACCGGCCGCCGCGATCACGGCGATTTGCATCCATGCGGCCGGCGCGAGCAGCGCGACGCACGCGGCCGCGGCCATCAGCGTCGCGCGCCGCGCATCGGCGCACAGCGTGCGCGCCATGCCCCATACCGCCTGCGCGATCACCGCGACCGACACGATCCGCAGCCCGTGCAGCGCGCCCGCGCCGAGCGGCGCGCCGCCCGCGTGCATGCCGAGCGCCGCCAGCACCATCAGCACGGCCGACGGCAGCGTGAAGCCGAGCCACGCGGCGAACATGCCCGCATAGCCGGCGCGCGACAGCCCGATCGCCATCCCGACCTGGCTGCTCGCCGGGCCCGGCAGGAACTGGCACAGGCCGACGAGATCCGCATAGGCGCGTTCGGTCAGCCAGCCGCGCCGCGTGACGAATTCGTCGCGGAAATAGCCGAGATGCGCGACGGGGCCGCCGAACGACGTGAGGCCGAGCCGCAGGAATGCGACGAACACGGGCCACGCGCGGCGGCCGGAGGCGGACAGCGTCGAGGGGTTCAAGGCGGGGCGCACCGGCGGCTCACGAAGACGAATGGGACGCGAACGGCGGTCGGCCGATCGGACGAGCCGCCACGATAGCGCAATGCGCGCGCGGCGGCGCGCTCAGCGCGGCCCGTCATGCAGCCCGCTCGCGCGCCGCAGCGCGTCGACGTCGACGATTTCGATCTCGCCGACATGCAGTCGCACGACGCCGTCCGCCTGCAGCGCATTCAGCAGCTGATTGGTCGTCTGGCGCGTCAGCGACAGCATCGCCGCGAGCTTCTCCTGCGACAGCCGCACGTGCGTGCGGCCCGCGCTGATCCCGCCGTAGCCGTCGGCGATCATCAGCAGACGCGCGGCGAGACGCTGCGCGGCCGACATCACGCTCATCGATTCGACGGTCAGGAAGCTCAGGCGCAGCTTCTGCGCCATCAGCAGCGCGAACTGCCGCCAGTATTGCGGCGTCGCGTCGAGGATCGCGAGCAGCGCGGGCTGCGGCACGTGCAGCAGCAGCGCGTCGTCGAGCGCGACCGCGTCGTGCGTGCGCGGCTGCCCGTCGAACAACGCGATTTCGCCGAACCACGTGACGGGATCCGCCACGGTCAGCAGCGCTTCCTTGCCGTGCGCGTCCACCGCGCCGATCGTCAGCGAGCCGTCCAGCACCGCGTACAGCCCGCACGGCGGATCGCCGCGCCGGAACAGCGCGTGTCCGGCCGGCAGGCGGCGCAGTCCGGCGGCGGCGAGCAGTTGCGTGCGCAGCGCCGGCGGCAGCGCGGCGAACCACGGATGCGCGTCGAGCTGCGGCAGGTGCGGGGGGAGCGAGGCAGGCATGGGGCGCGATGTCGGGTAACTGACAGAGGGACGCTGGCGTGACGGGCATCATAGCGCCAACAACCGTTTCAGGAGACGCGATGAAGACGCTCGAAGACCATCTGTCGCAATACGCGGCCTACCATCGCGATGCGCGCAATATCGCGACGCATCTGGTCGGCATTCCGCTGATCGTGTTCGCGGTCGAGGTGCTGCTGTCGCGGCCGGCGCTCGCGGTCGCGGCCGGCGTCGCGCTGTCGCCGGCGCTGCTGCTCGCGCTCGCGATCGCGGTGTTCTACGTGCGGCTCGACCTGCGCTTCGGGATCGCGATGGGCGCGTTGCTCGCGCTCGGGCTGTGGGCCGCGCAGACGGTCGCGCGGCTGCCCACGGCGCAGTGGCTCGCGATCGGCGTCGGTGCGTTCGTGATCGGCTGGATCGTGCAGTTCGTCGGCCACTGGTTCGAAGGGCGCAAGCCCGCATTCGTCGACGATCTGATCGGCCTGGCGATCGGGCCGCTGTTCGTCGTCGCCGAACTCGCCTTTTTCGCGGGGTGGCGCGACGACGTGCGGCGTGAAGTCGAGCGGCGCGCGGGGCCGGCGCACGGCGGCAGGCATTCGCACGTCTGAGCGGCGGGCAACGCGTGCCGCGCACGCGCCCTGCACAACGACTAAGATGCGGAGCATGCGTCGCAAGACGCGCCTGCGGAGCAATCGCCATGGTGGATCGTCCGACTCTCGACGCTTACGACATGCACGCCGCGCAGTACGCGCAAGACTGGCTCGACCAGGCGCCGCCCGACGACATGTACGCGCTGCTTGAACAGCATTTCGCGCCGGGCCCGACCGCGGACGTCGGCTGCGGCGCCGGGCGCGACACCGCGTGGCTTGCGGCGCGCGGGTTCGACGTGCGCGGCTACGACGCGAGCGCGGCGCTGCTCGACGAGGCGCGGCGCCATCATCCGTCACTGCAGTTCGAAGTGGCTGCGCTGCCGGCGCTGGCCGGCGTGCCGTCGCGCGCGTTTCGCAACGTGCTCTGCGAGACGGTCGTGATGCACCTCGAGCCGGCCGATGCGGCGGCCGCGGCCGCGCGGCTCGCCGATCTGCTGATGCCGGGCGGCACGCTGTATCTGAGCTGGCGCGTAGCCGGCAGCGGCGCGTCGCGCGACGAGCGCGGCCGGCTGTACGCGTCGCTCGATGCCGCGCGCATGCGCGCCGCGCTCGGCGCGGACATGCGCGTGATCGACGAACACGAAGTCGTCAGCGCGTCGTCGGGCAAGCGCGTGCATCGGCTGATCGCACGCAAGGCGGACGCGGCCGCGTAGCCGCGCGTGTCATTCGCGGTTCAGCGCCGCTTCCCAGTTGATGTCGACGCACAGCACCTGCATGCCGGTCGCGCCCGGTGCGGCGATCGAGGCCGTCACGCACAGGTGCGCCTCGTTGATCGACAGGTACGGCGAGGTCAGATGTACGCGCCCCGGCGTGCGCATCGCGTCGATGAAGTACGGGCGACGCTCCCAGCTCGCGCCTTCCGAATGCAGCAGCGGCCGGAAGCGCTTCGCGCGCTGCGACACGCTGCCGCGCGCGAGCACGTTGTCGCCGATCTGCCGGCCGGACGCGTCGAGCAGGAAGCAACGCGCGGTGTCCGGCAAGCCGAGCACGCCGGCGGCCGCCGCGATCAGCGTGTCGCCGGCGCCGAGCCGGGCGCTCGCTTCCTCGAGCGCGGCGACGTAGGGCGCGAGCCGCTCGGCCTGCGTGCGCTCGCGTTGCGCGACGCGCAGCCGCAGCGCGGCCGACAATGTGTCCATGCAGCCCGCGGCGGCCTGCGGCTGCACCGGATCGACGCTCGGCCCCGCGAAGTACTGGCCCTGCACGAAATCGACGTTGCATTCGAGCGCGATCAGCGCATCGCGCTCGGTCGCGAGGCCGCCCATCAGCACGAGCTGACCGGACTCGTGCAGCAGCGACACGAGCCCCGGCAGCACGCGCTCCAGATGCGAGTGCTCGCTCGCCTGCGCGAGGATGCCGCGATCGAGCGTGACGATGTCCGGATGCAGATGCCAGACGCGGTCGATGTTCGAATGCTTCGCGCCGAAGCCGCCGAGCGCGATCAGGAAGCCGGCCTTGCGCAGCCCGTCGACGATCGCCGCATAGCGCGGCGTTTCGCCGCCCGCCTGCTCGGGCACTTCGAGCACGACGCGGTGCGGCGGCAGTCCGAGCGTCTTCAGGTTCGCGAGCAGCGCGTCGCCGTACACGGTATCCATCAGCGCGGCCGGATGCAGGCTCAGGAAGAGCCATTCGTCGTGGCTGTCGAAGGCGTGGAAGTTGCCCAGATGCAGCGATTCGGCGAGGCGGCCGAGCTCGAGCAGATCGCCGCGGCGCGCGGCCTGCGTGAACACCTCGTGCGACGCGACCTGACGGTTTTCCTCGTCGTGTGCGCGCAGCGACGCGTGATAGCCGATCGCGCGGCGGTGCGACACCGAGAAAACGGGCTGGAACACGCTGAACACGGTGTAGCCGCCGTACAGCACGGTGCGCCGGTTTCCGTCGTCGCCGGCGACCGGGTGGGGCGGCTGAAAGCCGGGAGGGTCGATGTCGAGCATGCTCATGATGTCGGCCGTGGGAAGCTGCCAGTTTACCTACAGAATAGGCCAGCAAGAAGCATGCGCAGTTGCGACCCCGGCGCGGGCGCGCTGCGCGGGCACAGGACGCGCCCGCGCGCACCGCGCTGGTGCGCGCCGCGCGTCATGTGCGCTCGGACGGATCGGTCTTGTGCGCGCGGCCGCGTACCTCGGGCGCGAGCTGGCCGAAAATCCACGCCGACGCGGCCGTGATCAGCCCGACGCAGATGAAGGTCGCGTGGAACGCGGGCAGCGTGTTGCTCGGCGTCACGGTGCGCAGCATCCCGGTGAAGGTCGCGAGCAGCGCGCCCGCGACGGTCACGCCGAGGCTCATCGACAGCATCTGCACGAGCGAGAACAGGCTGTTGCCGCTGCTCGCGCCGCCCGTGCCGAGATCCTTCAGCGTCAGCGTGTTCATCGCGGTGAACTGCATCGAGTTGAAGCCGCCGAACAGCGCGAGCTGCACGACCTTCAGCCAGACGGGCATCGTGTCGCGCATCAGCGCGAAGCTCGCCATCATCACGCCGACCATGATCGTGTTCGCGAGCAGCACCTTGCGGTAGCCGTACTTCATGATCAGCCGCGTGATGAGCCGCTTCGAGAACATGCCGGCCGCCGCGACGGGCAGCATCATCAGCCCGGCTTCGAACGCCGAATAGCCGAGGCTCACCTGCAGCAGCAGCGGGATCAGGTACGGCATCGCGCCGCTGCCGATCCGCGCGAACAGGTTGCCGAGCAGCCCGACGCTGAACGTATGAATCTTGAACAGTTCGAGCGAGAAGATCGGCTGCGGCGCGCGCACCGCGTACAGGCCGTATGCGACGAAGCAGGCGAGGCTCAGGATCAGCAGCACGAGCACGGCCGCGTGCCGCATCCCGAGATCGGCGAGCCCGTCGAGCGACAGCGAGATCGCGACCATGCCGATCGTCAGCAGCAGATAGCCCTTCACGTCGAAACGGCCGACGGCCGCGTTGCGCGCGTCGGGCATCGACAAGAACGTGGCGACGCAGCCGGCGATGCCGACCGGGACGTTGATCAGGAAGATCCAGTGCCACGACGCGATCTTCACGAGCCAGCCGCCGAGCGTCGGCCCGATCAGCGGGCCGATCAATCCCGGAATCGCGACGAACGACAGCGCGGGCAGATAGCGCTCGGCCGGAAACGTGCGCAGCACCGCGAGCCGCCCGACCGGCAGCAGCATCGCGCCGCCGACGCCCTGCACGATGCGGAACGCGACCAGTTGCGGCAGCGTATGTGCGTTCGCGCACAGCAGCGAGCCGAGCGAAAACACGAGGATCGCGCTGAAGAAGACGCGCCGCGTGCCGAACGTGTCGGCGAGCCAGCCCGACACCGGAATCATCACGGCCATCGTCAGCGAATACGCGATCACGACCGATTGCATGCGCAACGGCGATTCGCCGAGGCTCGCGGCCATCGACGGCAGCGCGGTGTTCACGATCGTCGAATCGAGCGTCTGCATGAAGAAGCCCGTGGCGACGAGCCAGAGCATGACGGTGAGGTTCTTTTCGCCGGGAGCGGCGGCAGACGAGCGGTCGGACATGAGGCGAGGGCGGGGGCGCAGGACACCCGACATTGTAGGGAAAGCGCTCGCGCCGTGCAGACGGGCGTCACCTCGCGCGACGCTGTCTCGTGCGCGCGGCAGTACAGTTCTGCCGAAAGTGTCTGCAGGCGTATCTGTCGGCGTGCCGCTGCCGTCCGAAATACTGGCGTCATCGGACAAAGCGACCGGGAGGGGGCGATGCGCGAGTGGCGACTCTACGCGATGGACGGCGACGAGCCGGCCGGCCGGTGGCGGATCGTCGACCGTACCACGCTGCACGTGACGCACGGCGTGCTGTGGGTCACGATCGAAGGCCGGCTCGACGATCACTGGCTGCGCGCCGGCGATGCGCTGACGTTCGCGCCCGGCATGCGCGTCTGGATCGGCGCGGAGCGCGGCGGCGCGACGTTCGCGTTCGGGCCGCATCGCGCGCCCGTTGCGCGCGTCACATCGGCGGTGCGGCACGCGCCCGACGGACGGCATCACGCGGCCGCGTCGTTGCCGACGTAGCGTGCGCGCGGGCGGATCAGCTTGCCGTTCGCCGACTGTTCGAGCGCATGCGCGATCCAGCCGGCCGTGCGGCCCGCCGCGAACAGCGTGAACGCCGCGCCGTCCGGCAGTGCGAGTGCGCGTTCGAGCGCCGCGAGCGCAAAGTCGATCGTCGGCTGCAGCCCGGTCGCCGCTTCGACGCGTGCGGCCAGCGTGCGCGCCGCGCGCAGGGCAGACTGCTGCGGCAGCGCCGCGTGCAATGCGTCGAGCAGCGCCCGCGCGCGCGGATCGCCGTCCGGATACAGCGGGTGCCCGAAGCCGGCCAGCGCGGTGCGGCCGCCGTCCGCGCGTTCGTCGTGCGCGATCCGCAGCGCGAGGTAGCGGTCGAGATCGGCGGCGCGCGCGGCTTCGTCGAGCAGCGTCGCCGCGCGGAACGTCTCGCCGCCGTGGCGCGGTCCCGATAGCGCGGCGAGCCCGCCCGCGATCGCGCCGAACAGGTGCGTGCCGGTCGACGCGATGCAGCGCACGGCGAATGTCGACGGGTTCAGTTCGTGGTCCGCACAGAGTACGAGCGCGCGGCGCAGCAAATCGGCGTGATCGCGGCGACGCACGCGCCAGGCAGCGGCGAGTTGCCGATGCACGGGCGCGTCGGACGGTGCACAGCCGGCCAGTGCGGCGGCCGCGACACGCAGCAGCAGGGCGGCCGAATCGAGCTGCGCGTCGCGCTCCTGCGCCCACAGTCGCGGCAGCGACGCGGCGGCAGCCGGCAGCAGCACGAGCGCGCGGTCGAGCGGCGCGAGATGCGCCCAGCGGCGCGCCCAGTCGTCCCATTGCGCGCGATCGAAGCCGCTCGCGTCGAGCGAGGCGGCCGCGAGCCGCGCCGGTGCGCAGTCCCAGAGCCGCGCGGCGGTCGCTTCGAGCGTCGCGTCGTTCGCGAGTGCGATCGCATCGGCGCCGCGGTAGCGCAGGCGGCCGTCGGCGATCTGCGTGATCCGCGATTCGAGCACGGGCACGCCCCAGTCGAGCGAACGCTCCGCGACGCCGCCCGCCCGTTTCGCATCGGCACGCCGGCGCGCGAGCAGGCGCACTTCGTCGGCGTCGTAGCGACGCCGCTTGCCGGCGCCGTCCGGCAGCGAGCGCAGCAGCCCGCGGCTCACGTATGCATAGAGCGTGCTCACGCTGATGCCGAGCTGATCGGCCGCTTCGGGCGCGCTGAGAGACGTCATGTCGATCGCTCCTGTCGGCGCGCATAAGGCGCGCTCGCGCTACAACTATTCGTTATGTATTGATTCGCGCAATCAAGATTGATCGCGTGTGTGGCGAATTCTAGACTCGATTCCGTCTTCGCAACGACGGACTGCCGCCATGACACCCGAACACGCACTGACCCATTTGTGGCAACGCGCGCACGGCGACGCCGACGCGCTGTCGCGAGCGGCCGTGACCGGACACGATCCGGTCCTGCCCTCGACGTTTCGCATCGGTACGCTCGCGGCCGCAACGATCGCAGCGGCCGGCCTCGCGGCGGCCGAATGCCATCGGTTGCGTACCGGCGTCGCGCAGCGTGTCGACGTGTCGGTGCGCGACGCGCTCGTCGCGTTTCGCAGCGAACGCTATCTGCGCGTCGACGACGGACCGCCGCCCGAGCTGCGCCACCCGGTCACGGGCTTCTACGCGACGCGCGACGGCCGCTGGATTCAGCTGCATGCGAACTTTGCGCATCATCTGCACGGCATCCTCGACGTGCTCGATTGTGGCGAACGGCCGGCCGATGTCGCCGCGGCGATCCGCACCTGGGATGGCGCCGCGCTCGATACCGCGCTGGCCGACGCCGGGCTGTGCGCGGCGTTGATCAGAACGCCTGACGAGTGGGCCGCGCACGAACAGGCCCGCGCGATCGCGGCGCTGCCGCTGTTCGAGATCGAACGGATCGGCGACGCGCCGCCGGAGCCGATCGGCGGCGGCACCGCCGCGCGCCCGCTCGAGGGCGTACGCGTGCTCGATCTGACGCGCATCATCGCGGGGCCGGTCGCAGGGCGCACGCTCGCTTCGCACGGCGCGCAGACTCTGCTCGTGAACGGGCCGCACCTGCCGAACATCGCGCCGCTCGTGATCGACAACGGTCGCGGCAAGCGTTCCGCGTGGCTCGATCTGCGCGAGACGGCGGGCGTCGACGCGCTGCGCGCGCTCGTGCGCGACGCCGACATCTTCCTGCAGGCATATCGTCCGGGTGCGCTCGCCGCGCGCGGCTTCGGACCGGAGGCGCTGGCGGCGTCGCGTCCCGGCATCATCTGCGTATCGGTGTCGGCGTACGGGCATGCGGGCCCGTGGGCCGCACGGCGCGGCTTCGACAGTCTCGTGCAATCGGCGAGCGGCATCGCGTCGCGCGAGCAACAGGCCGCGCACGCGGACGCACCGCGCCATCTGCCCTGCCAGGCGCTCGATCATGCGACCGGATACCTGGCCGCATTCGGCGCGATGATTGCGCTGATACGTCGCGCGCGAGAAGGCGGAAGCTGGCATGTGCGCGTGTCGCTCGCGCAGACGGGGCACTGGCTGCAATCGTTCGGCGCGGTGCCGGACGGCATGCAGGCGCGCGATCTCGCGCTCGACGACGTACGCGACCGGATCGATCGCATCGCGTCGACGTTCGGCACGATCGATACGGTCCGGCCGGCCGAGCGGCTCTCGGCGACGCCGCCGTCGTTCGCGCGCCCGCCGGTGCCGCTCGGCAGCGACGACGCCCGCTGGCTCTGAACGCCGCGCGCGAAGCGCGGCTTGCCTATTTGCGAAGTTCGACGACGAAGTCGTAGTAGTCGTTGCGGCAATACGTGTCGGTCAGCTCGATCGCGCGCTGATCGGCCGTATAGCCGATACGCGTGATCAGCAGCAGTGCGTCGTGCGGCGCGATGCCCATCTGCGCGGCGATCTCGTCGGTCGCGTTGACCGCGCGGAAGTGCTGCAGTGCGCGCACGATCGGCGTGCCGCGCGCTTCGAGATAGCTGTAGAGCGATCCGCCGATCGCTTCGGGATCGGGAATCAGCGTCGCGGGGAACGTCGAGTTCTCGACGGCCATCACGATGCCGTCCGCGAGCCGCAGCCGCTTCAGGCGCGTGACCGATGCGGCCGGCGACAGCCCGAGCTGAATCACCTCGTCGCGGTTCGCGGGCTGGATCTCGCGCGCGAGCCACTGCGAGCTCGGCTTGAAGCCGCGGCGCTCGAGCATTTCGCTGAAGCTCGACAGCCGCGACAGCGGATCTTCATAGCGCGGCCGGATGAAGTTGCCGGCGCCTTGCGTCCGACGGATCAGCCCTTGTTCGACCAGCAGCGCGATCGCCTTGCGCGCGGTGATCCGCGACACGCCGAGCGCCTCGGACAGCACACGTTCGGAGGGCAGCGCCTCGCCGGCCGCCCAGCGATTGTCGTGAATCGCATCGCCGAGCTTGCGGGCGAGCTGCAGATAGAGCGGCGTGTCGTTGTCGGGGTCGGGGCGCAGGTCCTGCCAGCGATCGTCCGTGGGTGCCTTCATGGAATGGGTATCGATCAGATTGCGGCCATTCTAAGTCATCATGCGGCGCCGTTATAGCCGGTTTTTGCGATCCTGCAGGTGCCTGCGGCGGCGATTGACTACACTGATACGTCGCATTCGATGCTTCGGCCGCGGTGCGCGGCCACGAATCCGCAGCGAGGAATTCATGACAGACACGATGGCCACGGTCGTCCTGCCCGACGGCGAGACGATCCCGAAGCTCGGGCAGGGCACTTGGGAAATGGGCGAGCGGCCGGCGCGGCGCGCGGACGAGATCGCAGCGCTGCGCGAAGGCATCGCGCTCGGGATGACGCTGATCGATACCGCGGAAATGTACGGCGAAGGCGCGACCGAGGCGCTCGTCGGCGAAGCGCTGCACGGCTTGCGCGACGACGTGTTTCTCGTCAGCAAGGTCTACCCGCACCATGCGAGCCGGCGCGGTGTCGTCGCCGCGTGCGAGGCGAGCCTGAAGCGTCTGCGCACCGACCGTCTCGACCTGTATCTGCTGCACTGGCGCGGCTCGGTGCCGCTCGAGGAGACGGTCGAAGGCTTCGAGGCGCTGCGGCGCGCCGGCAAGATTCGCCACTGGGGCGTCAGCAACTTCGACACCGCGGACATGATCGAACTCGTCGACGAAGCGGGCGGCGCCGCGTGCGCGACCAACCAGATCCTCTACAACATCGCGCGGCGCGGCCCCGAATTCGACCTGCTGCCGTGGCTTGCCGAGCACCGGATGCCGGCGATGGCGTACAGCCCGGTCGATCACGCGCGGCTGCCGAAACGCTCGCCGCTCGACGAGATCGCGCGGCAACGCGGCGTGTCGGTGATGCGCGTCGCGCTGGCGTGGGTGCTCGCGCAGCCGGGCGTGTTCGCGATTCCGAAGGCGTCGCGGATCGAGCACGTGCGCGACAATCGCGCGGCGCTCGAGCTGGCGCTGACCGACGACGAGCATGCGCAGCTCGATGCGTATTTCCGCGCGCCGCGCAGCAAGCGGCCGCTCGAGATGCTGTGAGCGGCGGCGCGCGCGGTGCTCAGCGCGCCGGCGCGCCTGCCGCGCGCTGCCAGCGGTGGAACAGGATCGACGCGATCCAGCAGACGATAAACAGCGCGACGATCGCGTAGCCGAGCGTGCCGAAGCGTTCGCCGAGCGCATCGAGCGCGTCGCGCACGGGGCCCGTGAGCGCGAGCTTGTCGGCGAGCAGCCCGGCCGCTTCGATGCCGCCGATCGCGAGCGCGACGATCGCCGACACGAGCGTGATGCTCGCGTTGTAGAGTAATTTGCGCTGCGGGTCGTCCATTGCCCACCCGTACGCATGAATCATCAGCACGTTGTCGGTCGAATCGATCAGCGTCATGCCGGCCGTGAACAGCGCGGGAAACAGCATCACCGTATAGATCGGCAAGCCCTGGCTCGCCTGCGCGGCCGCGATCGCGAGCAGGCCGATTTCGGTCGCCGTGTCGAAGCCGAGACCGAACAGCACGCCGATCGGATACATGTGCCAGCTCTTCGAGACGAAGCGGAACAGCGGGCGCAGCAGGCGCGACAGCAGGCCGCCTCGCCGATGCCGATGCGCGCCGTCGTGTGCGTGGGCCGGCGCGCGGCGGTAGCGCCGCCAGACGTCGCGCAGGATCATCAGGTTCACGCAGGCGAGCGCCAGCAGGAATGTCGCCGACACGGCCGTGCCGATCGTCCCGCCGATGTCGCGAAACACATCGAAGTGTGTGCGCAGCGCGAACGCGGTGAGCGCGATGCCGAGCGTCGCGGCGATCACCACAGTCGAGTGGCCGAGCGAGAACGCGAGGCCGACCGTCAGCGGGCGCCGGCCGTCGTGCATCAGCTTGCGCGTCGCGACGTCGATCGCCGCGATGTGGTCGGCGTCGACCGCATGGCGCAGCCCGAGCCCGTAGGCGATCGCCGCGGTGCCGAGCAGCAGCGGATGCGCGCGCAGCACCGCGAGCGCCCATAGCCAGACGGCCGCATTGGCGGCGATCAGCCCCGCATAGAGGATCAGCAGGCGGCGCAGCGCAGGCGTGGCGGACAACATCGGCAGGTTCCATCGGACGATACGCCGGCCATTGTGGCACGCGAAAAAAATGCGCGGCGTGCGGATGGCGCGCCGAAAAAAAAGCTCGTCCGGAACCGGACGAGCTTTCGTACTCCGCGACGAACGCCGCGCTTATTTCGTCTTCGCGTTGATCACCGCTTCGGACACGTTCGTCGGCGTTTCGGCGTAGTGCTTGAACTCCATCGTGTAGGTCGCGCGACCTTGCGTGGCCGAGCGCAGCGCCGTCGAATAGCCGAACATCTCCGCGAGCGGCACTTCGGCGCGCACGAGCTTGCCGCCGCCGCCGGCGATGTCTTCCATCCCCTGCACGATGCCGCGCCGGCTCGACAGGTCGCCCATCACGTTGCCCATGAAGTCCTCGGGCGTCTCGACCTCGACGGCCATCATCGGTTCGAGCAGCACCGGCTTCGCGCGGCGCATCGCTTCCTTGAACGCCATCGAACCGGCCATGCGGAACGCGTTTTCGTTCGAATCGACGTCGTGGTACGAACCGAACGTCAGGTGCACCTTCACGTCGACGACCGGGTAGCCCGCGAGCACGCCGCTCTTCAGCGTTTCCTCGATGCCCTTGTTGACCGCCGGAATGAATTCGCGCGGAATCACGCCGCCCTTGATCTCGTCGAGGAACTCATAGCCCTTGCCGGGGTTCGGCTCGAGCGTGATCACCGCGTGACCGTACTGGCCGCGCCCGCCCGACTGCTTGACGAACTTGCCCTCGACGTCGGCGGCCGTCGTGCGCACCGTCTCGCGATACGCGACCTGCGGCTTGCCGACCGTCGCCTCGACGCCGAACTCGCGCTTCATCCGGTCGACCAGAATTTCGAGGTGGAGCTCGCCCATCCCCGAGATGATCGTCTGCCCGGATTCCTCGTCGGTCTGCACGCGGAACGACGGATCTTCCTGCGCGAGACGGTTCAGCGCGAGGCCCATCTTCTCCTGGTCGGCCTTCGTCTTCGGCTCGACCGCCTGCGAGATCACGGGCTCGGGGAATTCCATCTTCTCGAGAATGATCGGCTTGGCCGGGTCGCACAGCGTGTCGCCGGTCGTCGCTTCCTTCAGGCCGACGGCCGCCGCGATGTCGCCCGCGCGCACTTCCTTGATTTCCTTGCGCTCGTTCGCGTGCATCTGCAGGATCCGCCCGAGCCGCTCCTTCTTGTCCTTCGTCGCGTTGAGCACGGTGTCGCCCGAGTTGACGACGCCCGAGTAGACGCGGAAGAAGATCAGCTGGCCGACGAACGGGTCGGTCATGATCTTGAACGCGAGCGCGGAGAACGGCTCGTCGTCGCTCGGATGGCGTTCCGCTTCCTGATCGTCGAGCGTGTGGCCGAGGATCGCGGGCACGTCGACCGGCGACGGCAGATAGTCGATCACCGCGTCGAGCATCGCCTGCACGCCCTTGTTCTTGAACGCGCTGCCGCACAGCATCGGCACGATCTCGTTGGCGATCGTGCGCTGGCGCAGCGCGGCCTTGATCTCGTCCTCGGTCAGCGATTCGTGGTCGTGCAGATACTTCTCGAGCAGTTCCTCGCTCGCCTCGGCGGCCGCCTCGACCATCTTCTCGCGCCACTCGTGTGCGAGATCGACGAGGTTCGCGGGGATGTCCTCGTACGTGAACTTCACACCCTGGCTTTCGTCGTCCCAGACGATCGCCTTCATCTTCACGAGATCGACGACGCCCTGGAAATGATCTTCCGCACCGATCGGAATCTGGATCGGCACCGCGACGCCTTTCAGCCGCTCGCCGATCTGCCGCTGCACGCGGAAGAAGTCCGCGCCGACGCGGTCCATCTTGTTGACGAACGCGATGCGCGGCACCTTGTACTTGTTCGCCTGGCGCCACACGGTTTCGGACTGCGGCTGCACGCCGCCGACCGAGTCGTAGACCATGCAGGCGCCGTCCAGCACGCGCATCGAGCGCTCGACCTCGATCGTGAAGTCGACGTGCCCGGGCGTATCGATGATGTTGATCCGGTGTTCTGGATAGTTGCCGGCCATGCCTTTCCAGAAAGCGGTGGTCGCAGCCGACGTGATCGTGATGCCGCGTTCCTGCTCCTGCTCCATCCAGTCCATCGTGGCCGCACCGTCGTGCACTTCACCGATCTTGTGGCTCACGCCGGTGTAAAACAGGATGCGCTCGGTCGTCGTGGTCTTGCCGGCATCGATGTGAGCGCTGATCCCGATGTTGCGATAGCGCTCGATGGGGGTTTTGCGGGGCACGTGAACCTCCTGGTGGTTCGGATCGTAAGCGGGCCGGCTGCGCCGGTCCGGGCTTGGAAACAAGCGAGACTTCAAGGATAGCGCTTGCGCGCGGCTTTTGCAGATGCGGGCCGCGACCGCGGAATCAAGACGGCGCCGCCGGCGGCGGACGAAAAAAAACCGGCGCGCGACGCGGCCGGTTTCGGGCGGGGCAGGGCGCGGCCCGCGCGCGGGCGCTGTGCGTCACTGCGGCTTCGGCAGCCCTTCGAGCTTCATGCCGGGCTTGATGCCCTTCGCGGCGAACCAGCCCTTGCTCATTTCGAGCGCATAGACGCCGTTGTTGCGCGGGCAGTGGTTGTCGGTCGTCTCGGCCTGCATCTCGTCGATGTCGGTGATCGTGCCGTCGGCGCGGATGAACGCGATCGACAGCGGGATCAGCGTGTTCTTCATCCAGAAGCAGTGCACGGCGTTCTCGTTGAACACGAACAGCATCCCTTCGTTCGGCGCGAGCTGCGAGCGGTACATCAGCCCCTGTTCGCGGTCGGCGTCGTTCGCGGCGACGGCCGCATCGATCACGTACATGCCGGCGCGCAGCTTCACGCGCGGAAACTCGCTGGGCTGCTTCGCGCCGGGCGGTATTTGCGCGCCGGCGCTCTGCATGCCGAGCGCAAGCACGGCGAGTGCGGCGGGAAACACGGCGGCGCGCGCAAGGCGGCCGAGCGACGAGCGCAGGGAGAATCGCACAGCAGGGCTCCTATCTGGAAAACGAGACCGCATGGTACGCGATCCGCACCGGCGGGCACAAAAAGAAAAAGGCAGATCGCCTTGCGGTGATCTGCCTTTCAACGCCGTAAGAACGGCACGAACGTGTGTTCTTGACTGCGTTATTACAACCAGCTTGCTTAGTTCGAAGCAGCTGCCGGGGCTTCGGCTTCGCTAGCAGCCTTCTTCGCTGCGTGGTGCTTCTTGGCGTGGTGCTTCTTCGCAGCCTTGTGCTTTGCCGGTGCCGAAGCAGCTGCCGGAGCAGCAGCCGAAGCAGCTTCCGGAGCCGAAGCTTGTGCGAAAGCAGCCGTTGCGAAGAGACCAGCGACCAGAGCGGCGATCAGTTTGTTCATGTTGTGTTCCTCAGCTTTAGTTAATTAACCAAATGACCCGGCATAGGAGTCATGACGTCTAACGGTGCCATCCACCTTTCGGTTGACAGACGCTCCGAGAAATTTCTCTTTGCGCTGCGGGCGCCGAATCGTATTCGACGAAAACGTCGGTTTCGTGACGCAAACGCGGATTCGGCCGCCAATGCCGGATAGCTCAGGGTGGCATCTGCGTCGTTTAACGCGCGATCTTCGCAGGCGGTTGACGAAAAAGATGAGGAAAAGTGCGCGCGCGTCGCGCCGCTCAGGCTTCGCGTGCGAAACCGTCCCATGGCGCGCGCGGCGGCAGCGCGATTGTTTCGCCGGGTGCAATGCCGAGCGCGAATATGTCGAGCGCGCCGATGCCGACGCGCACGAGGCGCAACGTCGGGAAGCCGACCGCCGCCGTCATCCTGCGTACCTGCCGGTTCTTGCCTTCGGTGATCGCGAGTTCGATCCAGGTCGTCGGGATCGCCGCGCGGTAGCGGATCGGCGGGTTGCGCGGCCATAGCGTCTCGGGCGGTTCGATGAATTCGGCGCGGCACGGGCGCGTCACATAGTCGCCGAGATCGACGCCGCGCGCGAGCGCTTTCAGGTCGGCCGGGCCCGGCGCGCCCTCGACCTGCGCCCAGTAGCGTTTCACGAGCTTGTGGCGCGGCTCCGCGATGCGCGCCTGCAGCGCGCCGTCGTCGGTGAGCAGCAGCAGGCCTTCGCTGTCCGCGTCGAGGCGGCCGGCCGGATAGACGCCGGGCGTTTTTACCCAGTCGCCGAGCGACGGCCGCGTTTCGTGCGCGGAAAACTGGCAAATCGTGCCGAACGGCTTGTTGAGGGCGATCAGGGTCATGGGCGACACGCAGGCCCGCGGCGCGCGGGGCGGCGGGCGCTCTATGGCAAATGGCGGAATCTTAATGCATAATATGGAACGGCAAGTCCTCTGTCTTATATAAGACATAAGTGAAGACTTGATACGCAGCACCGCGCTTCGTGCCGCCGTGCCCGGTTGGGGCGCTAGAATAGCGGCTCGCTGTCGGCGCCGGGGAGCTCAGGCCTTGCTCCTGCGGCGCGCGCAGCTTCGACCAGCAACACCTGCTCAGCCACGTCACTGGAGTCGATCATGCCGTATCAGCACATCAAGGTTCCGGACGGCGGTGACAAGATCACCGTCAACCAGGATTTCACGCTCAACGTTTCCGATCAGCCGATCATTCCGTATATCGAAGGCGACGGGACGGGCTTCGACATCACGCCGGTCATGATCAAGGTGGTCGATGCGGCGGTCGAGGCGGCGTACAAGGGCAAGCGCAAGATCCACTGGATGGAGATCTACGCCGGCGAGAAGGCGACCAAGGTGTACGGCCCGGACGTGTGGCTGCCGGACGAGACGCTGCAGGTGCTGAAGGAATACGTGGTGTCGATCAAGGGGCCGCTGACGACGCCGGTCGGCGGCGGCATCCGTTCGCTGAACGTCGCGCTGCGCCAGGAGCTCGATCTGTACGTGTGCCTGCGGCCGGTGCGGTACTTCAAGGGCGTGCCGTCGCCGGTGCGCGAGCCGGAAAAGATCGACATGGTGATCTTCCGCGAGAACTCCGAAGACATCTACGCCGGCATCGAATGGCCGGCCGGTTCCGAGCAGGCGAAGAAGGTGATCGCGTTCCTGCGCGACGAGATGGGCGTGAAGAAGATCCGCTTCCCGGAAACGTCGGGGATCGGCGTGAAGCCCGTGTCGACCGAAGGCACCGAGCGCCTCGTGCGCAAGGCGATCCAGTACGCGATCGACAACGATCGCAAGTCGGTCACGCTGGTGCACAAGGGCAATATCATGAAGTTCACGGAAGGCCTGTTCCGTGACGCCGGCTATGCGCT
This sequence comes from Burkholderia sp. BC1, assembly GCF_052683555.1. NCBI lineage: Bacteria > Pseudomonadati > Pseudomonadota > Betaproteobacteria > Burkholderiales > Burkholderiaceae > Burkholderia > Burkholderia sp. BC1. The sequence continues at coordinate 81,512 of NZ_JBQYLP010000013.1, read as the reverse complement.
CGCGCAGAAGGAATTCGGCGGCGAGCTGATCGACGGCGGCCCGTGGATGCGCGTGAAGAACCCGAAGACGGGCGGCGAGATCGTGATCAAGGATTCGATCGCCGACGCGTTCCTGCAGCAGATCCTGCTGCGCCCGGCCGAATACGACGTGATCGCGACGCTGAACCTGAACGGCGACTATATTTCGGACGCGCTGGCCGCGCAGGTCGGCGGCATCGGCATCGCGCCGGGCGCGAACCTGTCGGATTCGGTCGCGATGTTCGAAGCGACGCACGGCACGGCGCCGAAGTATGCCGGCAAGGATTACGTGAACCCCGGTTCCGAGATCCTGTCGGCCGAAATGATGCTGCGCCACCTCGGCTGGACGGAAGCGGCCGACACGATCATCGCCGCGATGGAGAAGTCGATCCTGCAGAAGCGCGTCACGTACGACTTCGCGCGCCTGATGGAAGGGGCGACGCAGGTGTCGTGCTCCGGTTTCGGCGAAGTGCTGATCGAGAACATGTAAGACCCCTTCCGGGATGGGCCGGCGCGCAGCCGGCCGCCCCGGCGCCTGCTGCCGGCGCCGGGGCGTTTCGTGGATGGCAGCTTTGGCAGGGCGGTCCGATCCGGGCCGCGGCGCCGCGAGGCGGCCCGCAAGCCCTGCAAGGTAGAACATGACGGCCCTCGCAACATTCCCGCCCGGCTAGCCGGCGCGCCCCTTTTCGCGACCGACCCGGTCGCTCCCCGCCGGTTACCGCCGGCGATCTTCAGTCCCACTTTCACGTAGCAACGCATCGACCATGTCCACTTCGCCCAAGATCATCTACACGCTCACCGACGAAGCGCCCGCGCTCGCGACCTATTCGCTGCTGCCGATCGTCAAGGCCTTCACGCGTTCGTCCGGCGTCGCCGTCGAAACGCGCGACATTTCGCTCGCGGGCCGCATCATCGCGGCATTTGCAGACACCCTGCCGCCCGAGCAGAAGGGTTCCGACGATCTGGCCGAGCTCGGCCAGCTCACGCTGAAGCCCGAGGCGAACATCATCAAGCTGCCGAACATCAGTGCGTCGGTGCCGCAGCTGAAGGCTGCGATCGCCGAGCTGCAGGCACAGGGCTACAAGCTGCCGGCCTATCCGGAAGAGCCGTCGACCGACGAAGAGAAGGCGATCAAGGCCCGTTACGACAAGATCAAGGGCAGCGCGGTGAACCCGGTGCTGCGCGAAGGCAACTCCGACCGCCGCGCGCCGCTGTCGGTGAAGAACTACGCACGCAAGCACCCGCACAAGATGGGCGCATGGCAGTCGAACTCGAAGGCGCACGTCGCGCACATGACGGAAGGCGACTTCTACGGCAGCGAGAAGTCGGCGCTGATCGCCGAGCCGGGCAGCGTGAAGATCGAGCTGACCACGGCCGACGGCGTGAAGAAGGTCCTCAAGGAAAAGACGGCCGTGAAGGCCGGTGAAGTGATCGACGCGTCGGTGATGAGCCGCAAGGCGCTGCGCAGCTTCCTCGAAGCGCAGATCGCGGACGCGAAGGCGCAGGACGTGCTGTTCTCCGTGCACCTGAAGGCGACGATGATGAAGGTCTCCGATCCGATCCTGTTCGGTCAGGTCGTCTCGGTGTTCTATCGCGACGCGCTCGAGAAGCATGCGGACGTGCTGGCCAAGGCGGGCTTCAACCCGAACAACGGCATCGGCGATCTGTACGCGCGCCTGAAGGACCTGCCGGCCGACACGCGCGAAGCGATCGAAGCCGACATCAAGGCCGAGTACGCGGTGCGTCCGCGTCTCGCGATGGTGAACTCCGACAAGGGCATCACGAACCTGCACGTGCCGAGCGACGTGATCGTCGACGCCTCGATGCCGGCGATGATCCGCGAGTCGGGCCGCATGTGGGGCCCGGACGGCGAACTGTACGACGCGAAGGCCGTGATTCCGGACCGCTGCTACGCGGGCGTCTACCAGGCCGTGATCGAGGACTGCAAGCAGCACGGCGCGTTCGATCCGGTCACGATGGGCAGCGTGCCGAACGTCGGCCTGATGGCGCAGGCGGCCGAGGAATACGGTTCGCACGACAAGACCTTCCAGATCCCGGCCGACGGCGTCGTGCGCGTGATCGACGAAGCGGGCAACGTGCTGCTCGAGCATGCGGTCGAGTCGGGCGACATCTGGCGCATGTGCCAGACGAAGGACGCACCGGTGCAGGACTGGGTCAAGCTCGCGGTGAACCGCGCACGTGCGACCGGCGCACCGGCCGTGTTCTGGCTCGATCCGGCGCGCGCGCACGACGCGCAGATCATCGCGAAGGTCGAGCGTTACCTGAAGGATCACGACACGAACGGTCTCGACATCCGCATCATGACGCCGGTCGAAGCGACGCGTTTCTCGCTCGAGCGCATCCGCGCGGGCAAGGACACGATCTCGGTCACCGGGAACGTGCTGCGCGACTACCTGACCGACCTGTTCCCGATCATGGAGCTCGGCACCAGCGCGAAGATGCTATCGATCGTGCCGCTGATGGCGGGCGGCGGGATGTTCGAGACGGGCGCAGGCGGTTCGGCGCCGAAGCACGTGCAGCAGTTCGTCGAGGAAGGCTTCCTGCGCTGGGATTCGCTCGGCGAATTCCTCGCGCTCGCGGCGTCGCTCGAACACCTCGGCAACGCGTACCAGAACCCGAAGGCGCTCGTGCTCGCGAAGACGCTCGACCAGGCAACCGGCAAGTTCCTCGACGAGAACAAGTCGCCGGCGCGCAAGGTGGGCGGCCTCGACAACCGCGGCAGCCACTTCTACCTGTGCCTCTACTGGGCGCAGGCGCTCGCCGCGCAGGACGAGGATGCGGCGCTGAAGGCGCAGTTCGAGGGTGTCGCGAAGGCGCTCGCCGACAACGAGGCGCGCATTCTCGAGGAACTGTCGGCCGCGCAAGGCAAGCCGCAGAACATCGGCGGCTACTATCGCCCGAACGTCGAGCTGACGAGCCAGGCGATGCGCCCGAGCGCGACGCTCAACGCGATCGTCGACGCGCTCTGATCGCGATCGGCGCCGGCAGGCGGACGCGGCGGCGCTGACCGGCCGCCGCCCGACGGACGGCCGCCCGAGCGCAACAAGAAACGCCCCGGAGGTCCGGGGCGTTTTGCTTGGGTGACGCGTCATTCAGACGTGAACGACTTCCCACTCGGCGATTTCGTGCGGCACTTCGAGCGTCGCGGTATCGAGGTCGGACAACTGCGGGCAGTCGCCGCGAGAGATGTGGTCTGCCGCGTGTTCCGGGCACGAGAATGCGCCGAGCACGGCGTTGCCGAACGTCGCTTCCCAGCCGCCGTTACCCGGCAGGATGTAGAACGACCCGAGCGCTGAACCAAAGCGAAATCCCATCATTTCCGTTCTCCCTTTCTGATCACAAGCGATTCTGTGCGTGCCGCCGGTTCGACCGGCCCTGGCTCGACTGGCTGCTTGCGTCCGGTCCGGTATCGACCATCGTCGCGAAGCGTCAGTGCATGGAGCAAAGTCTACGTCCGGCGACGGCCCGGATGGTGCGCGTAGAACGGCGACTCGATAGAAAAATTATCCTGTAAAAACAAAAGGATACGCGCTTCATTTTGTATTGCGGAACGTTTTTCGGCATCGCGAAACGGGGAATTTGTGCCATGCACCACGAATTTTTATAACGCAGTGATTCTTTCCGCATCGTGAAAAATTGACGGTTTGGCGATCGACGAGCATGCGGGCGCGCCCAATAGGTGGGAATCGCCATGCGCCGAGTGCGGAACGGGCGCCGCGATGCGCAGGCTGCACTGCGACGTATCGCCGCTCGACCGGCGCTCGCGCGTCGCGGTACGGACGCGCGGTTATGATGGCGCGGGGCACGGCTTCGCATCGTGCCCGCGGTATGCGGCCCGTCCGCGTGGCGCCGCTGCCGCCGCACGAATAACGAGGAACGATTGATGATTCGAAGAACCTTTCTGTCGCGCGCGATCGGGGTCGCGGCGGCATCGCTCGTCGCACGCGGTGCATGGGCGCAACATGCGGGACATGCCGGTATGGCAGGCATGGACGACATGCGCGACATGCCGGGCATGGGCGGCATGGCCGGGCACGGGCAGCACGCTAACAAGCCCGCGCCTGCGGCGCTCGCGGCAGCCGACGCGCTGCCGGCCGGCGCGCCGCTGGCCGCATTGCGCACGCTCGTCAACGAAAGTCGCGAGCCGGGCACGTTCCGCGCGACGCTGATCGCGCAGCCGGTCGCGCGGCCGCTGCTGCGCGGTGCGCGCCCGACGACGTTCTGGCAGTTCGGCGCGGGCGCCGACGGCCCCGTCGTCGGTCCGCTGATCGACGTGCGCGAGGGCGATACGGTCGAGATCCGGTTCGAGAACAAGCTGCCGCAGCCGTCGACGATTCACTGGCACGGGCTGCCGGTGCCGCCCGATCAGGACGGCAATCCGTCCGATGCCGTTGCGCCGGGCGCGTCGCGCGTCTACCGCTTCACGCTGCCGAAGGGCAGCGCGGGCACGTACTGGTATCACCCGCATCCGCACATGATGACGGCCGAACAGGTGTTCCGCGGGCTCGCGGGGCCGTTCGTCGTGCGTGCGGCCGACGATCCGCTCGCGGGCTGGCCCGAGCGCCACCTGTTCGTGTCCGATCTGAAGCTCGCGCGCGACGGGACGATTCCGCCGAACGACATGATGGACTGGATGAACGGTCGCGAAGGACAGTTCGTGCTCGTCAACGGTGCGCGCCGGCCGCGGATCGAGGTCGCCGGCGACGAACGCTGGCGCGTGTGGAACGCGTGCAGCGCGCGTTACCTGCGCGTCGCGTTCGACGATGGCCGCGCGTTCGAGCATGTCGGCACCGACGGCGGCCTGTTCGGCGCGCCGCGTCGCGTCACGTCGCTGCTGCTCGCACCGGGCGAGCGCGCGGAGATGCTGGTTCGGGCCGGCGACCGCGCGTCGCGCGCGGTGCTGCAGGCAGCCGAGTACGACCGCGGCAAGATGGCGATGTCGCACGACGAGGGCCACGGCAGCCTGCCGCCCGATCCCGCACGCGCGCTGGCCGACGTCGTGTTTGCGCCGGCCGCGCCGCGCGAGTTGCCCGCGACGCTGCGCACGGTGCCGCCGCTCGGCGAGCCCGTCGCGCACAAGGAGGTCGCGTTCGGCGAAGAGATGGACATGGACGCGATAATGAAGCCTGGCGCGCATGGTCGCCCGGCCGGCATGCGTTTCACGATCAACGGCGACACCTATGCGCCGGGGCGCGTCACGCTGACGAGCCGCCGCGGCGACGTCGAACGCTGGACGATACGTAACGCCACCGACATGGATCATCCGTTCCATCTGCACGGCACGCAGTTCCAGGTGATCGAGCGCGCGACGGAAGGCGCGCGCACGATCGAGCCGTTCCGCGCATGGCGCGACACCGTGAACGTCCGCAGCGGCGAGACGGTGACGATTCTGACGACGCAGGATATGGCCGGCGAACGCATGTTCCACTGCCACATTCTCGAACACGAAGACCTCGGCATGATGGGTACGCTGAAGGTCGTCTGACGTATCGCTCGTCCGGGTGTCGTCGGCACCCGGCGTTCGCCGTTCGCAGGAAAGCAGGCCGCGCATCGTTGTCGATGCGCGGCTTTTTCTTTCTCTGGCGACATTGGGGCGCGCGCAGCGTAATGATTTGTCTTGTCCTATCGGTCAAATGCGAATTGAGTTAGTTGTCCCATAAATATTGGTACGTGTCAGATATGTCTGACGTGTCGCCGTCCCTATACTCGATTTCCGCCGCCGGCTCGCACGCGAAGTCCTGAGCGTAACGCGTCGGTGCGCTTCCCGGCGGTTCATGTGCGGCACAGGTCGCTTCCGATTTCCGATGCGGATTCGACGTGTGCCGAAGACCGAAAAATACGATTAGGAAAACGATGAAAAATACGAGAGACCGAGGCATCAACACGAACACCTTCAGTGCGAAAGACGAGTCGCGATGCGCGCGCTCCGCGCGGTCGCGCGCCCGCCGCGCGCTGGCATCCGGCGTGGCCGGCATGCTCGGATGGGCCGTTCCCGACGCATATGCGCAGCGGTATGACGATGCGCCGGCGCTGTCGCGCAGCGTGTCCGCCGACGCGATCCTGCGAGCCGGCGCGAACGCGCTGGCACCCGACGACGGTATCGCGATCGTCGTCGATGCGGGCAACGCGCATGACATGAACGGCACGCGTGCGCGCGCGCCGGGGCCGAACAGCTTCGCGATCGGCGGCAACGCACTCGCTGCCGGCGCCGACAGCATCGCGCTCGGTCCGCAGGCGTGGGCGGCAGGCGATGCGAGCCTGGCCGCAGGTGTCGCGGCGGCGGCCTACCAGACGGATGCCGTTGCGGTCGGCGCCGGCGCGAAGGCGAAGGGCGAACAGAGCATGGCTGCCGGTACGCAGGCGCTGGCAGCTTCGTCGGGCAGTACGGCGGTGGGCGTGCAATCGAGCGCAACGGGTGCGGCGAGCACCGCGCTCGGCGCGGACGCGGCGGCGTTCGGCGACGGAAGCATCGCGCTTGGCAGCGGCGCAAGCGCGAACGAGTTCGACAGCATCGCGCTCGGGACGGTCGCGAGCGCTTTCGCGGACGAGACGATTGCGATCGGCGGCTCGGCCAGCGCGGACGGCACGGGCAGCATTGCGCTCGGTGCGGAAGCATCGGCGTTCAACGACGGCAGCGTCGCGGTGGGCTACGGCGCAAACGCGCAGGCATCGGGCGGTGTGGCGATCGGCGTCGCGGCGGACGCGTCGGCGGAGCACGGCATTGCGCTCGGTTCGAGCGCGAATGCGAGCGGGACGGGTGCGGCGGCCGTCGGTATGTCGTCGAACGCGGCGGGCGTCGACAGCGGGGCATTCGGTCCGAATGCATCGGCGCTCGGCGACGCGAGCCTCGCGATCGGTGGCGGCGCCAACGCGTCGGCGTCGGATGGCGTCGCGATCGGCGTTGCCGCGAACGCATCGGCGGAGCGCGGCATCGCGGTCGGCGCGACCGCGAGCGCCGACGGCGCGAACGGTGCCGCGATCGGTGCGGCGTCGCGCGCGGCAGGCGCGGACAGTGCCGCATTCGGCATCGACGCGTCCGCGCTCGGCGACGCGAGCCTCGCGATGGGCCGTCGCGCGATCGCGACGAACGATGGCAACGTTGCAATCGGCGCCGATGCGCATGCAACGGCAAGCAGCGGCATCGCGATCGGCGTGGGCGCGCGCGCCGAGGGCGCAGACAGTACCGTCCTCGGCGCCGGTGCGCGCGTAGGCCGCACCGGCGGAGTCGCAGTCGGCGTCGCGGCGACCGCAACGGGCACCGACGGTCTCGCGACGGGCGCTCGCGCACAGGCTGCGGGCTTCCGAAGCACCGCGATCGGCGCCGACGCGACGGCAGCCGGCGATCGCAGCACGAGCGTCGGAAATGGCGCGTCGGCGACGGCCGCGCACAGCATCGCGCTCGGTTCGGACGCCGTGGCGAGCGGCACGAATTCGGTCGCGCTTGGCCGCGCGTCGGTTGCGGATCGCGACGATACGGTGTCGGTCGGCGCAGCGGGGCGCGAGCGGAAGATCGCACATGTCGCGGACGGCGTGCTGCCTTTCGATGCGGTGAACATGCGGCAGCTTCACTCGGTTGCACGGCGCGCATACGGCGGCGTGGCAGCGGCGACCGCGCTGTCGATGATTCCCGACGTCGACGCGGGCAAGACGATCGCCGTCGGGATCGGCACGGGCGGCTATCTCGGCTATCAGGCCGTCGCGCTCGGCGCATCGGTGCGGTTCGGCGAGAATCTCAAGCTGCGTGCCGGCGCGAGTCTGAATGCCGCGACGACGACGTGGGGCGCGGGCGCCTCATATAGCTGGTAACGCCACGGCGAACATGCGCGATAAACGCGCATGTAAATATTGCGCGACGATGACGGCGCGCGCGATCGCGAATCGGTAAAACGGTCGCGCGCGTCGACAAAATCGATTTGCACGCCTATGCGGACAATCTCGGAGCTTGTGTCGTCATTGTGCAAACTCGCCGATCAATCGACGCGGTGCATCTACGATGCACAAAAAAAGAAACCCGGCATCTCGCCGGGTTTCTTCATCCGAAATCCGTTGCCCTCAGGCGGCCTGGATATTCGAAGCTTGCTTGCCCTTCGGTCCTTGGACGACTTCGAAGCTCACCTTCTGGCCTTCCTTCAGGGTCTTGAAACCCTGCATGTTGATCGCCGAGAAGTGCGCGAACAGGTCTTCACCGCCCTCGTCGGGAGTGATGAAACCGAAGCCCTTTGCGTCGTTGAACCATTTGACAATACCAGTTGCCATACCTACTTCCCCTGTCACACAGTCGCTACTTACCACGAGCACGCTCGAAAAGCTAAACGACCGGAAAACTGCAGCCGTTCCCCCCTCACAAGCTCACCTCGGCCTCTTTCATTTCGCCCGCAGGCAATTTGAAAAAAGTGCCAGCTTGATTGTTGGCGCTCTTTATTTGAGTGTCAAGGAAATTTTTAGACGGTTAGGGGGACGTTGTAAAGAACCCATTTTCAGGGTTTTTCCGGCTTTGCTTCGCCGCACGACGGCAAGCGCGGCAACTTGAAAAGTCGCATAATCGGCTCATATACCAGGCTCGAGTGACACGCGTTCGAGTCGTCCCGGCTTGTGGGATACTGGATGCGAACACGACGTTCCGGCGCGACACCCGGCGACGATTCGCGTTCCGCGCCACGCGTGAAAGCCGGCACCGCAGCCGGCTTTCGCATGGCGCGAAGACGATCGCGTGTTTCCGGGATACCGGGGAGGGCGCCGGCCGGTCGGTCGGGTAATGGCAGGATTGCGGGCCTGTCCGAGTTGTTTAGAATGGGTGTATGGCGATTATCCCGGACAAGCAGGACAGCACGGTCCTGGAACGCAAGCAACAGAAGCTGAAGCCACCTTCGATGTACAAGGTGGTGTTGCTGAACGACGACTTCACGCCGATGGAATTCGTCGTGATGGTCGTGCAGGAGTATTTCAAGAAGGATCGCGAGACGGCCACGCAGATCATGCTGAAGGTCCATCGCGAAGGGCGAGGGGTTTGTGGGGTCTATACGCGGGACATCGCGTCGACCAAAGTTGAGCAAGTCGTTACCCATGCGCGGCAGGCCGGGCATCCGCTGCAGTGCGTGATGGAGGAAGCATGATTGCCCAGGAATTGGAAGTCAGCCTGCACATGGCGTTCATGGAAGCACGCCAGGCGCGCCATGAGTTCATTACGGTCGAGCACCTGCTGCTCGCCCTGCTGGATAATCCGACGGCAGCCGAGGTGTTGCGCGCGTGCGCGGCCAACATCGAGGATCTGCGTCAGAACCTGCGCAATTTCATCCACGACAACACGCCTACCGTCCCCGGTACCGACGACGTCGATACCCAGCCGACGCTCGGCTTTCAGCGCGTGATTCAGCGCGCGATCATGCACGTCCAGTCGACGTCGAACGGCAAGAAGGAAGTGACCGGCGCGAACGTGTTGGTCGCGATCTTCGGCGAGAAGGATTCGCATGCCGTCTACTACCTGCAGCAGCAGGGCGTCACGCGTCTGGACGTCGTGAATTTCATCTCGCACGGCATCGCGAAGACGAACAGCGGCGAGGCCGCGAAGTCGGGCGATCCGAGCGCGGAAAGCGACGACGCGAACGCGCAGAAGGAAACGCCGCTCGCGCAGTTCACGCAGAACCTGAACCAGATGGCGAAGGACGGCCGCATCGATCCGCTGATCGGGCGCGAGCCCGAGGTCGAGCGCGTCGTGCAGGTGCTGTGCCGCCGTCGCAAGAACAATCCGCTGCTCGTCGGCGAAGCCGGCGTCGGCAAGACCGCGATCGCGGAAGGGCTCGCGTACCGCATCACGCGCGGCGAAGTGCCCGACATCCTCGCGAATGCGCAGGTCTACTCGCTCGACATGGGCGCGCTGCTCGCGGGCACCAAGTATCGCGGCGATTTCGAGCAGCGTCTGAAGACGGTGCTGAAGGAACTGAAGGAGCGTCCGCACGCGATCCTCTTCATCGACGAGATCCACACGCTGATCGGCGCGGGCGCCGCGTCGGGCGGCACGCTCGATGCGTCGAACCTGCTGAAGCCGGCGCTGTCGTCGGGCACGCTCAAGTGCATCGGCGCGACGACGTTCACCGAATATCGCGGGATCTTCGAGAAGGATGCGGCGCTGTCGCGGCGCTTCCAGAAGGTCGACGTGACGGAGCCGACCGTCGAGCAGACGGTCGCGATCCTGCGCGGGCTGAAGTCGCGCTTCGAGGAGCATCACGGCGTCAAGTATTCGTCGGGCGCGTTGTCGGCCGCCGCCGAACTGTCGGCGCGCTTCATCACCGACCGTCATCTGCCGGACAAGGCGATCGACGTGATCGACGAAGCCGGTGCCGCGCAGCGCATCCTGCCGAAGTCGAAGCAGAAGAAGACGATCGGCAAGAGCGAGATCGAGGAAATCATTTCGAAGATCGCGCGCGTGCCGGCGCAAAGCGTGTCGCAGGACGATCGCAGCAAGCTGCAGACGCTCGATCGCGATCTGAAGAGCGTCGTGTTCGGCCAGGATCCGGCGATCGACGCACTCGCGGCGTCGATCAAGATGGCACGCGCGGGCCTCGGCAAGATGGACAAGCCGATCGGCGCGTTCCTGTTCTCGGGCCCGACGGGCGTCGGCAAGACCGAGGTTGCGCGCCAGCTCGCGTTCACGCTCGGCATCGAGCTGATTCGCTTCGACATGTCCGAATACATGGAGCGCCATGCGGTGAGCCGGCTGATCGGCGCGCCGCCGGGCTACGTCGGATTCGATCAGGGCGGTCTGCTGACCGAAGCCGTCACGAAGAAGCCGCACTGCGTGCTGCTACTCGACGAAATCGAGAAGGCGCACCCGGACATCTTCAACGTGCTGCTGCAGGTGATGGACCACGGCACGCTGACGGACAACAACGGCCGCAAGGCGGATTTCCGCAACGTCATCATCATCATGACGACGAACGCGGGCGCCGAGTCGATGCAGAAGGCGACGATCGGCTTCACGACGCGTCGCGAAACCGGCGACGAGATGGCCGACATCAAGCGCCTGTTCACGCCGGAGTTCCGCAACCGTCTCGACGCGATCATCAGCTTCCGTGCGCTCGATGAGGAAATCATCATGCGCGTGGTCGACAAGTTCCTGATCCAGCTCGAGGAACAGCTGCACGAGAAGAAGGTCGACGCGCTGTTCACCGACGCGCTGCGCAAGCATCTGGCGAAGCACGGCTTCGACCCGCTGATGGGTGCGCGGCCGATGCAGCGGCTGATCCAGGACACGATCCGTCGTGCGCTCGCCGACGAGCTGCTGTTCGGCAAGCTGGTGAACGGCGGCCGCGTGACGGTCGACGTCGACGAAAACGACAAGGTGCAGCTCTCGTTCGACAAGCTGCCGAATCCGCCGCACAAGCCGAACGAAGAGACGGTCGAAGTCGAATAAGCGATAATTGCGGGTTCATCCGAACGGCGCGGGAAGTTCTCCGCGCCGTTTCGTTTTATCCGGCGCCGGCGGCGCGTTCGTAGGGCAGGGGAGTGGCAACGCAGTGACACGACAACAGCAGTCGTTCGACACCATCGTCGAACGCGAACAGGGGCTGCGCCACGCGCTGACGTCGGGGCAGATGGCGATGATCGCGATCGGCGGCGCGATCGGCACGGGACTCTTTCTCGGCAGCGGTTTCGCGATCGGGCTCGCCGGCCCGAGCGTGCTCGTGTCCTATGTGATCGGCGCGCTGATCGCATTGCTGCTGATGGGCGCGCTGGCCGAAATGACGGTCGCGCATCCGACGGCCGGCTCGTTCGGTGCGTATGCCGAACATTACGTCGGCCCGCTCGCCGGCTTTCTGGTCCGTTACGCATACTGGTTCGCGGTCGTATTCGCGATCGGCACCGAGATCAGCGCGATCGCCGTGTTCATGAAGTACTGGTTTCCGGCGGTGCCGGGCTGGTACTGGGTCATCGGCTTCTCCGCGCTGCTGATCGCGGTGAATCTCGCGAGCGTCACGCTGTACGGTTCGGTCGAATATGCGTTCTCGCTGCTGAAGATCGCGGCGATCGTCGTCTTCATCGTGCTCGGCGCGTATCTCGTGTGGTCCGCGCCGCCCGCATCCGGCATCGGCTTCGCGAACTACACCGCGCACGGCGGTTTCATGCCGAAAGGGCCGTGGGGCACCTGGGTCGCGGTGATCGTCGCGATCTTCAGCTACATGAGCATCGAGGCGGTCGCGATCGCGGCCGGCGAAGCGCGCGATCCGCAGCACGCGGTCACGCGCGCATTCCGCTCGACCGTGTTTCGCCTCGTGCTGTTCTATCTGCTAACGCTGTCGCTGATGCTCGCGATCGTCCCGTGGACGCAGGCCGGCACCGACGAGAGCCCGTTCGTGAAGGTGATGGCCGCGACGCACGTGCCGTACGCGGCCGGCGTGATCAACTTCGTGCTGCTGATCGCCGCGTTGTCCGCGATGAACAGCCAGCTGTACGTGACGACGCGGATGATGTTCAGCCTGTCGCGCGCGCGTCTCGCGCCCGCGGTGTTCGGCCGGCTCGGCGCGAACGGCGTGCCGCGCGCGGCGCTCTGGATCTCGACGAGCGGCGTCGCTGTCGCGGCCGTGCTCGTCGCGGTGTCGCCCGATACGGCGTTTACCGTGATGATGGCGATCGCGATGTTCGGCGCGCTGTTCACCTGGCTGATGATCTTCGTCACGCATCTGCGTTTTCGTGCGCGCTACCGCGGCCCGGCGCTCCCATTCCGTATGTGGGGACATCCGGTCGGCAGTCTGCTTGGGGTCGCGCTCGTCGCGTCGATCCTGTTGACGACGGCGTTCACGCACGAATTCCGCATGACGATGGCGGTCGGCGTCGTGTTCGTCGTGCTGCTGGTGGGCGCGTATGCGCTGCATTACCGGCACGAACACGCACGCTGAGCGCGCGGCGGTGCGCCGCGCGATACGGCGCCGGCACGCGGCATCGCCTGTCCGTCGAATGCTAAGGTTGCGTTAAGCCGTCGGCGATTACATTCGAGCCTGTCTGCGATGCGCGCGGCACGTCCGCGCGCTGCGTTTCCGCAAGAGGTTCGAATGAAAAAACTTCCCGAAATCACGCTCGCGTTCTGGATCATGAAGATCTGCGCGACGACGCTCGGCGAAACCGGCGGCGACCTGCTGTCGATGACGCTGAACGTCGGCTATGCGATGAGCTCGATCCTGCTGTTCGGTTTCTTCCTCGTCACGCTCGGCGCGCAACTGCGCACCACACGCTATCGGCCGGCGATCTACTGGGCGGTGATCGTCGCGACGAGCACGGCCGGCACGACGATGTCCGACTTCATGGACCGCACGCTCGGGCTCGGCTACGCGCTCGGCGCATCGATTCTCGTCGCGATCCTGCTGTCGATCTTCGCGATCTGGCGACTGAGCGGCGAATCGCTGTCGGTCGACCGGATCCGCACGCGCAAGGTCGAGATGCTCTACTGGATCGCGATCCTGTTCTCGAATACGCTCGGCACCGCGCTCGGCGATTTCCTCGCGGACAGTTCCGGCCTCGGCTTCGGCGGCGGTGCGCTGCTGATCGGCGGCCTGATTGCGGCGATCGTGGTCGCACACTACTTCACGCGGATCTCCGGCGTGCTGCTGTTCTGGGCCGCGTTCGTGCTGACGCGGCCGTTCGGCGCGACGGTCGGCGACTTGCTGACGAAGCCGATCGACAAGGGCGGTCTCGCGCTCGGCACGGTCGGATCGTCGGCGGTGCTGCTCGGCGTGCTCGTCGCGATGGTGGCCTATGCGATGCTCGCGCAGCAGCGGCAGCGCGGCATGACGCCCGCACGGGTCGCACAGCGCGTCGACGATTGACGCGCGCCGCGCCCGGACGCCGCGCAACAAAAAAGGGCCCGCGGGCCCTTTTGTATCTCCGGTACGACGCTCAGTGACGACCGGTGCTGCCGAAACCGCCGGCGCCGCGCTCGCTTTGCGCGAAGTCGTCGACGATGTTGAACTGCGCCTGCACGACCGGCACGATCACGAGCTGCGCGAGGCGCTCGAACGGGTTCAGCACGAATTCCGTTTGCCCGCGGTTCCAGGTCGATACCATCAGCTGGCCCTGGTAGTCGGAATCGATCAGCCCGACCAGATTGCCGAGCACGATGCCGTGCTTGTGGCCGAGACCCGAGCGCGGCAGGATCAGCGCCGCGTAGTTCGGGTCCGCCAGATGGATCGCGAGACCGGTCGGCACGAGCGCCGTGTCGCCCGGCTTCAGCGTCAGCGGCGCGTCGAGGCACGCGCGCAGATCGAGGCCCGCGCTGCCGGCGGTTGCGTAGGCGGGCAGATAGTCGCGCATGCGCGCGTCGAGAATCTTCAGGTCGAGTTTCATGCGGTTCGAATCGGTCGGAAGGGCGCGGCGGCGCATGCCGCCGCGCGGGAGTTCAGATCAGGCTGTTGTCCGGCAGGCGCTTCGCGATTTCGTCGACGATCACGTGCGCGAGCTCGTCCTTCGGCGCGCGCGGCAGCCGCGTGAGGCCGCTTTCGTCGAACAGCACGACTTCGTTGTCGTCGCGGCCGAACGTCAGCGGGCCGAGATTGCCGACCAGCAGCGGCACGTTCTTGCGCTTGCGCTTTTCGTCGCCGTACACGTCGAGGTCGCCGCTCTCGGCCGCGAAGCCGACGCAGAACGGCGGATCGGGCAGCGCCGCGACCGACGCGAGGATGTCGGGATTCTCGACGAATTCGAGCGGCGGCATCTTGCGGTCGGCCGTCTTCTTCATCTTGTGCTCGGCCGGCTGCGCGACGCGCCAGTCGGCCACCGCGGCAACCGCGATGAAGATGTCGGCATCGTTGATCGCGTTCATCACCGCGTCGTACATCTGCTGCGCGGTCTGCACATCCTCGCGGTACACGCCCCACGGCGTGTCGAGTGCGACCGGGCCGGCGACGAGATGGACTTCGGCGCCTGCCTGCAGCGCGGCGCGCGCGAGCGCGAAACCCATCTTGCCGCTCGAGCGGTTCGTGAGGCCGCGCACCGGATCGAGCGGCTCGAAGGTCGGGCCGGCCGTGATCAGCACGCGCCGATGCGCGAGCCGCTTCGGCCGGAAGTGCGAGACGATCGCTTCGTAGATCGCTTCGGGTTCGAGCATGCGGCCGTCGCCGACTTCGCCGCACGCCTGCGCGCCGGAGTCGGGGCCGAGCACCGACACGCCGTCGGCGCGCAGTTGTGCGACGTTGCGCTGCGTGGCGGGGTTCTGCCACATCTGCCGGTTCATCGCGGGCACGACGAGCAGCGGACAGTCGCGCGCGACGCAGAGCGTCGACAGCAGATCGTCCGCGAAGCCGTGTGCGAGCTTGGCGAGGAAATCGGTCGACGCGGGCGCGATCACGATCGCGTCGGCTTCGCGCGACAGGTCGATGTGCGCCATGTTGTTGTCGATGCGCGCATCCCACTGGCTCGTGTAGACGGGGCGGCCGGACAGCGCCTGCATCGTGACGGGCGTGATGAACTGCGTGGCGGCTTCGGTCATCGCGACCTGCACGGTCGCTCCGGCTTTCGTGAGCAGCCGGGTCAGCTCGGCGATCTTGTAGCAGGCGATGCCGCCGGTCAGGCCGAGAACGAGGTGTTTTCCTGCGAGTTCCGCGTGTGCCAACTCAGGCCTCCAAGGGTCGAACGAGACGGCCGGCACGCACGCCGGCCGTCGACGCAGAGTATGCGCGCTTAGCGTGCGCCGCGCACGCGACGCAGTTCGTCGTAGATCAGCAGCACGGCGCCGATCGTGATCGCGGAGTCGGCAAGGTTGAATGCCGGAAAGTGCCAGCCGCCGAGATGGAAATCGAGGAAGTCGATCACGTGGCCGTAGACGAGCCGGTCGATCACGTTGCCGAGCGCGCCGCCGAGGATCAGCGCGAGCGACAGGCTGAACAGCCGCTGGTGGCCGTGGCGCTTCAGCAGGAAGCAGATCACGAGCGTCGCGCCGACGCCGAGCGCGGTGAACGCCCAGCGCTGCCAGCCGCTCGCGGTCGACAGGAAGCCGAACGCGGCGCCGCGGTTGTAGACGAGCACGAGGTTGAAGAACGACGTCAGCGCATGCTGCGCGCCGTAGGCAAACGTCTTCAGGATCGCGATTTTCGACAGCTGGTCGAACAGGATCACGATCAGCGAAATGCCCAGCCACGGCGCGAGTGCGCCGCTGGCCGGTTTCGACAGGGTTTTCGCCATATTTACGCAGCGCTCCGGATTTCGCCGTTTTCAAACAGGTTCGAGAAGCAGCGGCCGCACAGCGTCGGATGATCGGCGTGCGCGCCGACGTCTTCGCGATAGTGCCAGCAGCGTTCGCATTTCTGATACTTCGACGCGGCCACGTCGACGCCTTCCTGCGCTTCGTCGTCGACCTTGACGACCGTCGCGGCCGACGTGATCAGCACGAACTTCAGATCGTCGCCGAGGCTCGCGAGCGCATCGTAACGCGCGCCGCTCGCGTGCACCGTCACTTCGGCCTGCAGCGACGAGCCGATGCGGTTCGCGGTGCGCGCTTCCTCGAGCGCCTTCGTCACGGTGCCGCGCACATCGCGCAGCAGCGACCACTTGTCGATCAGCGCATCGGCGTGGGCGACGTCCGGATACGCGTAATACGTTTCGGTGAAGATCGTGTCGCTCGCCGGCTGGAACACCTTCCACGCTTCCTCCGCCGTAAACGACAGGAACGGTGCGAGCACGCGCAGCAGGCCCTGCGTCAGGTGGTACAGCGCCGTCTGTGCGGAGCGGCGTGCGCGCGAGTCGGGCGCGCTCGTGTACAGGCGGTCCTTCAGCACGTCGAGGTAGAAGCCGCCGAGGTCTTCCGAGCAGTACGTCTGCAGCTTCGCGACGACCGGGTGGAATTCGTACTTCTCGTAGTACGCGAGCAGTTCGGTCTGCAGCTGCGCCGAGAACGCGACGGCATAGCGATCGATCTCGAGCCATTCGTCGACCGGCACCGCATGCTGCGCGTAGTCGAAGTCGGACAGGTTCGCGAGCAGGAAGCGCAGCGTGTTGCGGATCCGGCGATAGCCTTCCGTCACGCGCTTCAGGATTTCCTCGGAGATCGCGAGCTCGCCCGAGTAGTCGGTCGATGCGATCCACAGGCGGATGATTTCCGCGCCGAGGCGATTCGCGACTTCATGCGGATCGACGCCGTTGCCGAGCGACTTGCTCATCTTGCGGCCTTCGCCGTCGACCGTGAAGCCGTGCGTGAGCAGCCCCTTGTACGGCGCGCGGCCGTCGAGCATCGACGCGGTCAGCAGTGACGAATGGAACCAGCCGCGATGCTGGTCCGAGCCTTCGAGGTAGAGGTCAGCCGGGAACTGCAGCTGATCCTTGTGCGAGCCGCGCAGCACGTGCCAGTGCGTCGTGCCCGAGTCGAACCACACGTCGAGCGTGTCGCGGTTCTTTTCGTACAGGTTCGCGTCGTCGCCGATCAGCTCGCGCGGATCGAGCGTCTGCCACGCCTCGATGCCGGACTTTTCGACACGCTTCGCGACTTCCTCGAGCAGCTCGAGCGTGCGCGGATGCAGCTCGCCGGTTTCCTTGTGCACGAAGAACGCCATCGGCACGCCCCACTGGCGCTGACGCGACAGCGTCCAGTCGGGCCGGTTCGCGATCATGCTGAACAGGCGCTGCTTGCCCCACGACGGATAGAACGCGGTGGCTTCGACGCCTTCGAGCGCGGTCTCGCGCAGCGTCTTGCCGCCTTCGCGCGGCGTGACGTCCATCCCGGCGAACCATTGCGACGTCGCGCGGTAGATGATCGGCGTCTTGTGGCGCCAGCAGTGCATGTAGCTGTGCGTGTACTTCTCGCTGCGCAGCAGCGTGCCGGCGTCGCGCAGCGCGTCGACGACCTTCGGATTCGCGTCCCAAATCGACAGCCCGCCGAACAGCGGCAGCGATTCGATGTAGCGGCCGTCGCCCATCACCGGGTTGATGATGTCGGAGTCGGTCATGCCGTGCGTCTTGCACGAGATGAAATCTTCGACGCCGTATGCGGGCGACGAGTGCACGACGCCGGTGCCGGTGTCGGTCGTCACGTAGTCGCCGAGATAGACGGGCGCCGTGCGCTTGTAGCCCGGATGAGCCGACGCGAGCGGATGGTGGAAGCGCAGGTTGACGAGCTTCACGCCGGGCGCGGTCGCGACGACGCGGCCGCTCAGCTTGAATTCCTCCATGCACGCGGCGACGCGCTCTTCGGCGACGATCAGCAGCCCGCGCTCGGTATCGACGAGCGCATAGACGATTTCGGGATGCAGGTTCAGCGCCTGGTTCGCGGGGATCGTCCACGGCGTCGTGGTCCAGATCACGATGCCGCCTTCGGCGCGCGGCAGCGCGGGCAGTCCGAACGCCTGCGCCGTCTTTTCCGGTTCGGCGAACGGGAACATCACGTCGATCGTCGGATCCGTGCGGTCCTTGTACTCGACTTCCGCTTCGGCGAGCGCCGAGCCGCAGTCGAAGCACCAGTTCACGGGCTTCAGCCCGCGATAGACGTAACCCTTCTCGATGATCTTGCCGAGCGCGCGGATTTCTTCCGCTTCGTTCACGAAATTCATCGTCTTGTACGGATCGGCCCAGTCGCCGAGCACGCCGAGGCGCTTGAAGCCGGCCTTCTGCTTCTCGATCTGCTCGGTCGCGTACGCGCGCGCCTTGCTCATCACTTCGGCGGCCGGCAGCGACTTGCCGAACTGCTTCTCGATCTGGATTTCGATCGGCATCCCATGGCAGTCCCAGCCCGGCACGTAGGGCGCGTCGAAGCCGGCCATGTTGCGCGACTTCACGACGATGTCCTTCAGGATCTTGTTGACCGCGTGACCGAGGTGGATGTCGCCGTTCGCATACGGCGGGCCGTCGTGCAGGATGAACTTCGGCCGGCCCTTGCTGGCCGCGCGGATCTTCTCGTAGACGCCGCGCTCCTCCCACTCCTTGACCCACTGCGGCTCGCGCTTGGGCAGATCGCCGCGCATCGGGAACGGCGTGTCGAGCAGGTTGACCGGATACTTGGCCTGCGGTTTCGAATCGGCTTTCTTGTTGCTCATGATGGGATCGCTATCTAAATCGGGGGGACGCACGTGCGTCGTGAATCGGGCGCGCGCGCAGCGCGGCGCGAGGTGTGCGGCGCGCTATGCGCCGCCGGCCGGATCAGCTAATTCGGTCGGTCGCCGACGTCGAGAAGCCGGTCGCGCGGCTGCCCGGCGCACGGTCGCGCTCGATGAAGTACGCGCGCGCGTTCGCGACGTCCTGCGCGATCGCGCGGGACAGCGCCTCGAGATCGTCGAATTTCGCCTCGTCGCGCAGCTTTTTCAGGAATTCGACGCGCACGAGCTTGCCGTAGGCGTCGCCGTGCCAGTCGAGCAGGTGCACCTCGAGCAGCACGCGGCCAGAATCGTCGACGGTCGGACGCAGGCCGAGGCTCGCGACGCCGGGCAGCGGTGCGGGGCCGAGGCCGTGCACCTGCACGACGAAGATGCCCGCGAGCGCAGGGCGCTTGTGCGCGATCGGCAGGTTCAGCGTCGGGAAGCCGAGGTCGCGGCCGAGCTTGAGCCCGTGTGCGACGTGGCCGCTGATCGCATAGCTGTGGCCGAGCGCGCTCGCGGCCGCCTCGAGATCGCCCGCGGCGAGCGCGGTGCGCACGCCGGAGCTCGAGATGCGCGTGCCGTCGCTGCCGGCGATCGTGCCCATCTGCTCGACTTCGAAGCCGTACTGCTCGCCGGCCGCCTTCAGCGTATCGAAGGTGCCCGCGCGCTTCGCGCCGTAGCAGAAATCGTCGCCGACCATCATCCAGCGCGTGTGCAGCCCGTTGACCAGCGTGCGTTCGACGAACGCCTGCGGCGACTGGCTCGCGAACGTGTGGTTGAAGTGCTCGACGACCACGCGATCGACGCCGTGCTCGCGCAGCGCCTCGAGCTTGTCGCGCAGCATCGCGATGCGCGGCGGCGCGCCGGCCGGGTTGAAGAATTCGCGCGGATGCGGCTCGAACGTCATCACGCACACGGGCAGGCCGCGCGCGTCCGCTGCCGCGCGCACGCGCGCGAGCAGGGCCTGATGCCCGCGATGGACACCGTCGAAGTTGCCGATCGTCAGCGCGCAAGGCGCGCGGCTCTCGGCGTTGGGCAGGCCGCGGAAGACTTTCACGATAGCGGATGCAGCGTCGGGGATGGGCGGTGGGATGCCGCAAAGCAGAAGATTATAAACGTTCGGGCGGCGCGGCGGCTGAGGAGGCGGGAAACGCGGGGCCGAATGGTAAAATTCGCGGATGAAAAAACTCGTGATCCTGATTTCCGGTCGCGGCAGCAACATGGAGGCCATCGTCCGCGCATGCACGCACGAACGCTGGCCGGCCGAGGTCGCCGCCGTGATCGCCAACCGGCCCGACGCGGCCGGCCTCGCCTTTGCCGCGTCGCACGGCATTGCGACCGCGGTGGTCGACCATCGGTCGTTCGACGGCCGCGACAGCTTCGATGCGGCGCTCGCCGCCGAGATCGACCGCTTCGCGCCCGATCTCGTCGTGCTCGCCGGCTTCATGCGCATCCTGACGCCCGAATTCGTCAGACGATATGAAGGCCGGCTGCTGAACATTCATCCGTCGCTGCTGCCGAGCTTCAAGGGCATCCGCACGCACCAGCAGGCGCTCGACGCGGGCGTCGCGCTGCACGGCGCGACGGTCCATTTCGTCATTCCGGAACTCGACAGCGGCGCGATCGTCGCGCAGGGCGCGGTGCCGGTGCGCGCGGGCGACGACGCCGCGGCGCTCGCGCAGCGCGTGCTGGCGGTCGAGCACGTGCTGTATCCGCGGGCGGTGCGCTGGTTCGTCGAAGGGCGCCTGCGCCTCGAAGGCGATCGTGCGATCGTCGCGCCCGAAGAGGCGCGCTGGATTTTCGCGGATCAACCGCAAACCGAAACGAGCGAGGGTGTATGAAGCTGCACGGATTCCTGATCGGCCAGACCGAGACGCTGCTGGCCGAAGTGCTGAAATTTGCCGGTCCCGCCGACGCGACGACGAGCCGCTTTTTCCGCGCGCATCCGAAGCTCGGCCACGCGGAGCGCGGCGTGATCGCCGAAGCGGTGTTCGCGGTACTGCGCCGCAAGATGGAGTTCGCGCATCTGGCCGAGAGCGGCACGGGCAGCCCCGCGCGGCGCCTGACGCTGCTCGGCCTGATGCAGACGATGGGCCGCAACGCGCTGAAGCCGTTCGTGTCGCCCGCCGAGGCGGCGTGGCTCGAGCATGTATCGAAGATCGATCCGGCGAGCCTGCCGGTGCGCATCCGCACGAACCTGCCGGACTGGATCCAGCAGGCGCTGTCGACGCGCTTCGATGCCGAGGAGCTTGCGCAGCTCGCCGCCGCGCTGAACTATCCGGCGCCGCTCGATCTGCGCGCGAACGTGCTGAAGGCCACGCGCGAGCAGGTGATCGACGCGCTGCGCGCGAACGGCATCGACGCGGGCGAGACGCCGTTCGCGCCGCACGGCGTGCGCGTGGTCGGCAAGCCGGCGCTCACGCGTCTGAAGCTCTTCGAGGAAGGGCAGATCGAGGTGCAGGACGAGGGCAGCCAGCTGCTGTGCTCGCTCGTCGCGCCGCGTCGCGGCGAGATGGTCGTCGACTTCTGCGCGGGCGCGGGCGGCAAGACGCTCGCGCTCGGCGCGATGATGCGCTCGACCGGCCGGCTGTATGCGTTTGACGTGTCGGAGAAGCGTCTCGCGAAGCTCAAGCCGCGCCTGGCGCGCAGCGGGCTGTCGAACGTGAACCCCGTGCTGATCGACAGCGAGCATGACGCGAAGATCAAGCGGCTCGCCGGCAAGATCGACCGCGTGCTCGTCGACGCGCCGTGCAGCGGTCTCGGCACGCTGCGCCGCAATCCCGACCTGAAGTGGCGCCAGACGCGCACGTCGGTCGACGAACTCACGCCGAAGCAGGCGTCGATCCTCGCGAGCGCGGCGCGCCTCGTGAAGAAGGGCGGCCGCCTCGTCTACGCGACCTGCAGCGTGCTCGACGCCGAGAACGAGCGCATCGTCGAGCAGTTCCTCGCCGATCATCCCGACTTCGTGCTCGTGCCGGCGCAGAAGGTGCTCGCCGATCAGCGCATCGAGCTCGAGACGGGCGATTACCTCTCGCTGTGGCCGCACCGCCACGCGACCGACGGCTTCTTCGCCGCGGTGCTCGAGCGGCGCGCGGCGCAGTAACGGAGCAGGGCACGGACGATGGAGAACCGATTGCTGTCGCACCGGCTCGCGTCGGTGATCCGCGACTTCAACGAGCCGGTCATGATCTGGCAGGCCGCGATTCTCGTCGGCGCGCTGGCGTTCGCCTGGGTCGCCGCGCGCTTCGTGCACGGCCGGATCGACGCACGCCGGCGGGCGGCCGGCCGCCTGCCGGGCGCGGGTGCGCAGAGCCTGAAGCGCGCGCTCTTTCCGCTGTTCGGCGGGCTGTTCGTGCTGGCCGCGCAGCTGGCGTTCGAGCCGTTCATGTCGACATCGCTGCTGTCGCTCGCGCTGGTGCCGCTGTTCGGCATCGGGCTCATCTACGTGCTGTTTTTCTTCGCGCGGCGCGTGTTCGCGCGCGACGGCCACTCGCATGCGTGGCTGTCGATCGTCGAGAAGCTCGTGTCGGTGATCGTGTGGGCCGCGATGGTGCTGACCGTGCTCGGCATCCAGCGCGACGTGCTCGACTGGCTCGACAGCGTGCAGTTCCGCGTCGCGAACGCGCACCTGACGCTGCTGTCGCTGATCTCCGGCGCGCTGTGGGTCTGCGTGACGCTGATGGTCGCGATGTGGCTCGGCTCGGTGCTCGAGGACCGGCTCGCTCGCGCGAGCACGCTCGATGCGAACCTGCGCGTCGTGCTCTCGCGCGTCGGCCGCGCGCTGCTCGTGTTCGCGGCGGTGCTGATCGGGCTGTCGCTCGTCGGCATCGACGTCACGGTGCTCGGCGTGTTCGGCGGCGCGGTCGGCGTCGGCCTCGGCTTCGGGCTGCAGAAGATCGCGAGCAACTACGTGTCGGGCTTCATCATCCTGCTGGACCGCTCGCTGCGGCTCGGCGACGCGATCAGCGTCGGCGGCCTGCAGGGCGTCGTCACGCAGATCCGCACGCGCTACACGGTCGTACGCGGCCTCGACGGCAACGAGACGCTGATTCCGAACGAGAAGCTGATCACCGACGTCGTGCAGAACCAGTCGTCGTACCTGACGCGCGGCTATGCGAAGCTCGCGGTGCAGGTCGCGTACACGAACGACGTCGAGCAGGCACTGGCGTTGCTTGCCGAGGCGGCGCGCGGCGTGCCGCGCGTGCTCGACGAGCCGGCGCCGACGCCGTTTCTCGCCGGTTTCGGCGCGGACGGGATCGACCTGGAGCTCGGCTTCTGGATTGCGGACGCGGCGACGGGCACCGGCAGCGTGCGCTCGAACGTGAACCGGAACATCTGGCGGCTGTTTTATGAGCACGGGATCTCGATTCCGTACCCGCAGCGCGAGGTGCGCGTGATCGGGCTGCCCGACGCGCTCGGCGGCACGGTGCGGGCGGCCAACGAGCCTCCTGCGGACGGCGGCGCGGCCGACGCGGCGCCCGCGTCGAGCGCGCAGCAGCCGGCCGCGTGACGCGCAGCGGCCGAAACGGGAGCGCAGCGGGCGCGGCGTCCGTCCGTGGACCGTTCCCGTTGCTTCTCGACAAGAAAATATTCATTTTTTACAAAGACTTGGAACGGTTGAAGTAAAATTTCGGTCTATTCGCGGTATGCTTTCATTTTTATGACGTCGGCCCGTTGCCGGCGTCGCACTCACCACAGGTAACTGCCTTGCTGAATTCCCTGCTCGATTTTCTTTCTCACGGGCTTCTGCGTTTTTCGTGGTGGCAGGTCGCGCTGTTCGCGCTGGCCGTCACGCACGTCACGATCATCGGCGTGACGGTCTATCTGCACCGCTGCCAGGCGCACCGCGCGCTGGAGCTGCACCCGATCGCCAGCCACTTCTTCCGCGCCTGGCTGTGGATGACGACCGGCATGCTCACCGGCCAATGGGCGGCGATCCACCGCAAGCACCACGCGAAGTGCGAAACCGAGGAGGATCCGCACAGCCCGCAGACGCGCGGGATCTGGAAGGTGTTCCTCGAAGGCGCTGAGCTCTATCGCGCGGAAGCGAAGAACGAAGAGACGCTGCGCAAGTACAGCCACGGCACGCCGAACGACTGGATCGAGCGCAACGTCTATTCGAAATACCCGATCCTCGGCGTGAGCCTGATGATGGTGATCGACGTCGCGCTGTTCGGCGTGATCGGCCTCACCGTGTGGGCCGTGCAGATGGTCTGGATTCCGTTCTGGGCGGCCGGTGTCGTCAACGGTTTCGGCCACTTCTGGGGCTATCGCAACTTCAACTCGGCCGACGCGAGCACGAACCTCTTTCCGTGGGGCATCGTGATCGGCGGCGAAGAGCTGCACAACAACCACCACACGTTCGCGACGTCCGCGAAGCTGTCGAACAAGTGGTACGAATTCGACATCGGCTGGATGTATATCCGCATCATGTCTGCGTTCGGCCTCGCGAAGGTGAAGAAGGTCGCGCCGACGCCGCGCCTGAACAAGCCGAAGACGGTGCTCGACCAGGAAACGCTGCAAGCCGTGCTGTCGAACCGCTACGAAGTGATGGCGCGTTACGGCAAGGCCGTGAAGCGCGCGTATCGTCAGGAGCTTGCGCATCTGAAGGCGCTCGGCGGCGAGAAGTATCAGCTGATGCGCGGCGCGCGCAAGTGGTTCCACAAGGATGCCGACGGCCTCGACGAGCCGCAGAAGAAGCTGCTGCCGGAAATCTTCGCGAACAGCCAGAAGCTGCACACGTATTTCCAGCTGCGCCAGGATCTGGCCGCGATCTGGGATCGTTCGACCGCGTCGCGCGAACAGCTTCTCGCACAATTGCAGGATTGGTGCCATCGCGCCGAACAAAGCGGCATCAAGGCATTGCAGGAATTTGCGATGCGCCTGCGCCGCTACGCCTGATTCGAAATCGATTAGAATCTCAGGACGTCACAAACCCCGCGCTGGCGGGGTTTTTTCATTTCGGCCGCCGGTTTTCGCGGTCGCGATGGGCGACGCTGAATGGTGTTTGGGGCCGGCACGCGCGGCGCGCGTACGCCGGCCGGTGCGAAGCATGGGGTCGCGGCATGCGCAGGCGCGTGCGGCGGCCGACAGGAGACTGTGAGATGCAATCGACGATCAAGTCCGTCGAATACGATCGGCCGCTCGCGGCAGGCGCCACGTGCGGCGTCGGGCAGGCGTGGGCGAAGGTGCCCGAGACGCCGTCTGCGGAGGAGCGTGCGGCGCTCAAGGCGCGCATCAAGGCGTTGCTCGTGCGTGAAAAGGCCGTGCTCGTCGCGCATTACTATGTCGACGCCGAATTGCAGGAACTGGCCGACGAAACTGGCGGCTGCGTCGCCGATTCGCTCGAGATGGCGCGCTTCGGGCGCGATCACGATGCGCAGACGCTCGTCGTCGCCGGCGTGCGCTTCATGGGCGAAACCGCCAAGATTCTGAGCCCGCACAAGCGCATCCTGATGCCCGATCTCGACGCGACCTGTTCGCTCGATCTCGGCTGCCCCGTCGACGAGTTCTCCGCGTTCTGCGATGCGCATCCCGATCGCACCGTCGTCGTCTACGCGAACACGAGCGCGGCCGTGAAGGCGCGTGCGGACTGGATGGTCACGTCGTCGATCGGTCTCGAGATCGTCGCCGATCTGCACGCGCGCGGCGAGAAGATCATCTGGGCGCCGGATCGCCATCTCGGTAGCTATATTCAGAAGAAAACCGGCGCCGACATGCTGATGTGGCAGGGCTCCTGCCTCGTTCACGACGAATTCAAGGGCATCGAGCTCGACCTGCTGCGCGCCGAATATCCGGACGCGAAGGTGCTCGTGCATCCGGAATCGCCGGAGAGCGTCGTCGCGCAGGCCGACGTCGTCGGCTCGACCACGCAACTGATCGACGCGGCCGTGAAGTTCGACGCGACGCGTTTCATCGTCGCGACCGATCTCGGCATCCTGCACAAGATGCAGCTGGCTGCGCCCGGCAAGACCTTCATTGCCGCACCGACGGCCGGCAACAGCGCGACTTGCAAGAGCTGCGCGCATTGCCCGTGGATGGCGATGAACGGCCTCGCGAATCTCGCCGACGTGCTCGAACGCGGCCACAACGAAATCTTTGTCGATCCCGCGATCGGCGAACGCGCGCGTCTGCCGATCGACCGCATGCTCGCGTTCGCGGCCGCGCACAAGAAGCGCGTGCAGGCGAGCGGCGATCTGCAGCGCGATCAGCCGCTGTTCGCGAACGTGGGGGCGGCATGACGAGCGCCGTTTCTCCGCTTTACGACGCGATCCGCGCGCAATACGGCGCGGCCTTCGACGACGCGATCGCGCGCAACGTCGCGGATGCGATCGCCGAGGACGTCGGCCCCGGCGATCAGACCGGGCGGCTCGTGCCGGCCGACGAGCGCCGCCGTGCGCGCATCATCGTGCGCGAGGAAGCCGTGCTGTGCGGCGTGCCGTGGTTCGACGCAGTGGTCGCGCGGATCGATCCGTCGATCGCCGTGCAGTGGCGCTACCGCGAAGGCGACCGGATGACGGCCGATTCGATCGTCTGCGAACTCGAAGGGCCGGCGCGCGCGCTGCTGACCGCCGAGCGCAATGCACTGAATTTCCTGCAGCTGCTGTCGGGTGTCGCAACGGCGACGCGCCGCTACGTCGATCGCATCGAAGGCACGCGCGCGAAGATTCTCGATACGCGCAAGACCTTGCCGGGGCTGCGGCTCGCGCAGAAGTACGCGGTGCGCGTCGGCGGCGGCGAGAACCAGCGTCTTGCGCTGTACGACGGCATTCTGATCAAGGAAAACCACATCGCGGCCGCAGGCGGCGTCGGCGAGGCGCTCGATGCGGCGTTCGCGCTGAACGCGGGCGTGCCCGTGCAGATCGAGGTCGAGACGCTCGCGCAGCTCGACACGGCGCTCGCGCACGGCGCGCAGTCGGTGCTGCTCGACAACTTCACGCTCGACATGATGCGCGAAGCGGTGCGCGTAGCGGCCGGCAAGGCGGTGCTCGAAGTGTCGGGCGGCGTCAATTTCGATACGGTACGCACGTTCGCCGAAACCGGCGTCGACCGCATCTCGATCGGCGCGCTGACGAAGGACGTGCGCGCGACCGATTATTCGATGCGCATCGTCGCCTGATCGCGCGGCGCGCAGCGACGCAATGAAAAGGCCGCCGGTGCGTATGCGCCGGCGGCCTTTCTCGTTCCGGTCAGCGCGCGCGTCGCTCAGCGACGCGAACGCGGCTGCAGCACGCTCGGCAGCGCCTTCGGCAGCGTGTTCGGCCAGTCGCGGCTGTAGTGCAGCCCGCGGCTTTCGCGGCGCGACTGCGCGCTCTTCACGATCAGCGTCGCGACGTCGACGAGATTGCGCAGTTCGAGCAGATCGCGCGTCACGCGGAAGTTCGCGTAGTACTCGTGGATTTCGTCGCGCAGCAGCGACAGCCGGTGCTTCGCGCGCTCGAGGCGTTTGTCGGTACGCACGATGCCGACGTAGTTCCACATCAGGCGGCGCAGCTCGTCCCAGTTGTGCGCGACGACGACTTCTTCGTCGGCATCGGACACTCGACTCTCGTCCCATGCGGGCAGCGGGCCTGTCGCTTCGACGTCGAAGCCGGCCGCTTCGATCGCCCCGGCCGCCGCACGGCCGATCACGAGGCATTCGAGCAGCGAATTGCTCGCGAGCCGGTTCGCGCCGTGCAGGCCCGTGTACGACGTTTCGCCGACCGCATACAGGCCGGCCAGATCGGTGCGTCCGGCGAGGTCGGTCACGACGCCGCCGCACGTGTAGTGCGCGGCCGGCACGACGGGAATCGGCTCCTTGGCGATGTCGATGCCGAATTCGAGGCAGCGCGCGTGGATCGTCGGGAAGTGCTCGCGCAGGAACGCTTCGGGCTGGTGGCTGATGTCGAGATAGACGCAGTCGATCCCGCGCTTCTTGATCTCGAAGTCGATCGCGCGCGCGACGATGTCGCGCGGCGCGAGCTCCGCGCGCGGATCGTGCGCGGGCATGAAGCGCGTGCCGTCCGGCAGCTTCAGCAGGCCGCCTTCGCCGCGCACGGCCTCGGAGATCAGGAACGATTTCGCGTACGGATGGAACAGGCAGGTCGGATGGAACTGGATGAATTCCATGTTCGCGACGCGGCAGCCTGCGCGCCACGCCATCGCGATGCCGTCGCCGGTCGCGGTGTCGGGGTTCGTCGTGTACAGGTAGACCTTGCCGGCGCCGCCCGTCGCGAGCACCGTGTGCGGCGCCTCGATCGTGATCGTGCGGTCGTGCTCGACGTCGAGCGCGTACAGGCCGTGACAGCGGCGGCCGGGCAGGCCGAGCCGGTCCGACGTGATCAGGTCGATCGCGTGATGGTTTTCGAAGAACGTGATGTTCGGATGCCGGCGCGCACGCTCCGACAGCGTCGCGAGCACCGCATGACCGGTCGCGTCGGCCGCGTGGATGATGCGGCGATGACTGTGGCCGCCTTCGCGCGTCAGATGAAAGCCGAGTTCGGCCGCGTCGTCTTTCGTGAACGGCACGCCCTGCGAGATCAGCCATTCGATCGCTTCGCGGCCGTGCTCGACGATGTAGCGCGTCGCGCCTTCGTCGCACAGGCCGCCGCCTGCGACGAGCGTATCGTCGACGTGGTTTTCGATGCTGTCCGCCGAATCGAGGACAGCGGCGATGCCGCCTTGTGCGTTATCGCTCGCGCCTTCCATCATCGAACGCTTCGCGATCAGCGCGACGCGTCGCGTGCTGGCCAGGTTGAGTGCGACCGACAGCCCTGCCAGGCCGCTGCCGACGATCGCCACGTCGAATTTCATGCTGCATCTCCATCGTTGTGCTTTGAGGCTCGTGCGTTCCGGCGGCCGCGCCGCGGGAAAGGGGAGAGCATACCGCGTCGGACGAAGCTGCGTACGCGCAAAACAAAAAGCCCCGCATGAGCGGGGCTTTTCGTGTCAACAGGCTGCAGGAAATGGAGATTACTTGATCTTCGTTTCCTTGTACGCCACATGCTTGCGGGCGACGGGATCGAACTTCATGATCTCCATCTTTTCCGGCATGTTGCGCTTGTTCTTCGTGGTCGTGTAGAAGTGACCCGTACCAGCGGTCGACTCGAGCTTGATCTTGTCGCGTGCGCCTTTTGCCATGATTGTGCTCCTTGGGCTTAGGCTTCGCCGCGTGCGCGCAGGTCAGCGAGCACGGAATCGATGCCGTTCTTGTCGATCAGGCGCAGGCCGGCGTTCGAAACGCGCAGGCGCACCCAACGGTTTTCGCTTTCCACCCAGAACCGGCGGTTTTGCAGGTTCGGCAGGAAGCGGCGCTTGGTCTTGTTGTTCGCGTGGGAAACGTTGTTGCCGCTCATCGGCGCTTTCCCAGTTACTTGGCATACGCGTGCCATGAGAGCACTCCTAATACGCTAAATTCGGGGTTCGATCGCCGGTGAAGGTTCTCATCGCGCCGCCACGTGATCCATGGCCGCACTCCGAACGCACAAGCCCTTGCAGACAAGGCCCTTCGATGGCTAGAACTGGTTGGAAAAAAGACAGACGGCGATTCTAGCAGAAAAATATCAGGAAAATCAAACCTAATTTCGCATCGCCGTTGCGGCGCTCCGCGAAGGGGCGCCGCGCCACAGTCTACAGCCAACCGGCGCGCGCGAACGAGAATGTGTCGGCCTTGCCGACGACGACGTGGTCGAGCAGCCGCACGTCGACCAGCGCGAGCGCGTCGCGCAGCGTGCGTGTGAGTCGCCGATCCTCGGCACTCGGCTGCACGGCGCCGGACGGATGATTATGCGCGACGATCAGCGCGGCCGCGTTCATCCGCATCGCGCTGCGCACGATCTCGCGTGGATAGACGGCCATGCGCGTCAGCGAGCCGCGCGTGTTTTCCTCCATGTCGATGAGGCCGTGCCGCGCGTCCAGATACAGCGTGACGAAGACTTCGTACGGCCGTGTGCCGATCTTCAGCCGAAGATAGTCGTCGACGGCGGCCGGCGAGTCGATCGGCCTGCGCAGCAGCGCCTTTTCCGCGAGCGCGCGGCGCGCGAGCTCGGTGATCGCGCCGAGCAGTGCCGCGCGCGCCGGCCCGATGCCCGGACATGCGCCGAAATCGGCCGGCGTCGCATCGAGCAGCCCGCGCAGCGAACCGAAGCGCACCAGCAGCGCGCGGGCGCTCGCGAACACGCTGTGCCCGCGCACGCCCGAGCCGAGCAGCAGCGCGACGAGCTCGTCGTCGGTCAGCGCGGCGGGCCCGCGCTCGAGCAGCCGTTCGCGCGGCAGGTTCGGCCGCCAGTTGCCCGGCCGGCGCCGGCGCGGCGCGTCGGGCTGCGCACGCTCGGGCGGGGCCGGCGGCGCGTCGTGCGCGTCGCGGCATTCGACGGGCGGAAGAGGGCAGGATATGAGCATCGTCGAAACTCCATTGGCGGCGGCCGCACGTGCAACGTCGTCGCACTTTCAGCCTTGCGCGCTCAGGTGACTTACAATATTGGCTTTGCGCTGGGCCTCGCGGCCGTTTCGGGCGCCGACTGAACGAGTAATTCATGAGCCTCATCGATCTATCCGAAGTGAAGCCCGGTTCCCATGTCACGCTGCATTACCGGCTTGCACTGGCCGACGGCGCCGACATCGTCAACACCTTCGCCGACAAACCCGCGACGCTGCTGCTGGGCGCCGGGCAACTGGCGCCGTCGCTGGAACAGATTCTGCTGGGGCTCAAGGTCGGAGACCATTCGACTTTTCAGCTAACGCCCGAGCAAGGGTTCGGTCCCCGCAATCCCGACATGCTGCAGCGCGTGACGCTCGCGACGCTGCGCGAGAACGGCATGGTCGACGAGGACTTCACGCCGGGCGAACTGATCGAGTTCAACGCACCGGACGGCGGCCGATATGCAGGCGTGCTGAAGGAAGTCGGCGAAACCTCCGCGCTGTTCGATTTCAATCATCCGCTCGCGGGCCAAGCGCTCACGTTCGAAGTGAAAATCATCGGAATCCTGTAATCATGAGCACCACCGATACGCTGTCCGGACAGACCGTCGCCGCCGACGCCGAAATCCTGCTCGCGCAGCCGCGCGGGTTTTGCGCGGGCGTCGATCGCGCGATCGAGATCGTCGAACGCGCGATCGCGATGCACGGCGCACCGATCTACGTCCGTCACGAGATCGTCCACAACAAGTACGTGGTCGAGGATCTGAAGAAGAAAGGCGCGATCTTCGTCGAGGAGCTCGAGGAAGTGCCGGCCGGCAACACCGTGATCTTCAGCGCGCACGGCGTGTCGAAGGCCGTGCGCGACGAAGCCGGCGTGCGCGGGCTGCGCATTTACGACGCGACCTGTCCGCTCGTCACGAAGGTGCACGTCGAAGTCGCGAAGATGCGCCAGGACGGCGTCGACATCGTGATGATCGGCCACAAGGGCCATCCGGAAGTCGAAGGCACGATGGGGCAGGTCGAGCGCGGGATGCATCTGGTCGAGAGCGTCGAGGATGTGCAGAAGCTCGAGCTCGCCGATCCGGAACGCATCGCGCTCGTCACGCAAACCACGCTGTCCGTCGACGACGCGGCCGAGATCATCGCGGCGCTGAAGGCGAAGTACCCGAAGATCCGCGAACCGAAGAAGCAGGACATCTGCTACGCGACGCAGAACCGTCAAGACGCGGTGAAGTTCATGGCGCCGCAGTGCGACGTCGTGATCGTCGTCGGCAGCCCGAACAGTTCGAATTCGAGCCGTCTGCGCGAAGTGGCCGAGAAGCGCGGCGTCGCGGCCTACATGGTCGACGCGCCCGAGCAGATCGATCCGGCGTGGGTCGCCGGCAAGCGCCGCATCGGCGTGACGGCCGGCGCGTCGGCGCCGGAAGTGCTGGCCCAGGCCGTGATCGCGCGGCTGCGCGAGCTCGGCGTGCGCAACGTGCGCGCGCTCGAGGGGATCGAGGAAAACGTGTCGTTCCCGCTGCCGCGCGGGCTGAACCTGCCCGCCGCCTGATTGCCGCATTGCAATCGCGATGCACCGAAGCGCGCCTGACGGCGCGCTTTTTTTTGTCCGTTGAATTCCCCATTCGCAACCATCGTTCCCCGGCATGGTGCAACCCGGTTGCTCCATCCGTTCCAAACGGCCTCTCAAAATTGGTTGCAATGCAGGAAAACCCCATCGAATCAGGAATATTGGCGCGTTCTAAATGGAGTTACAATGCGCCCGTTTTGAGGCCGGAATGGCTTCGAAAGCAGGTTTTGGCAAGGCGCGGGAGACCTATTCGATGCATGTGAAGTTGGCTTACGCCGTGTCCGTCGCCGCACCGGTTGCAATGGTCGCCGGCTGCAGCAAAAAGAGCGACGACGAGGCGGGCAGGGAGGCTGCGGCGTGCGCGGCACCGCCGGCCAGCGACGTGCGCGTCGCCAGAACCGGTCGTGCGGCGTCGTGGGGGCGCCGTATCGCGCAACCGAGCAATGTAGACGGGACACGTTTGACGATCGAGGACATCCACGTAGCGGGCCGCACGCACGCCGGCTCGCGACACGCATCCGTCGCGGCCTGCCGCGCGCGCGGCGCGACGGCGGGCACGCGGGTTGCCGCGCAGTGCGCGCCGGCGGCGCCGCATGGCGGCCGCGCGAGCGGCGCCGTGTCGGCGATCTCGATGCCCGCTCATTCCGATTCGACGAAGCAGCGCGTCGCGACGGCCCGTCGCACGATCGCACGCGGCCTGCTTCGTCCGCTGAATTCCGACGCGGTCCCGACCGGGATCGGAGGCAAGCGCCGCGCGGCAACGCGTCGTGCGGCGCGCGCGTCCGGCGTCGGAGCACACACCCTTGGCGGCAGCGGCGCATGCGCCGGCAAGGCGGTCGAGCCCGCGCGCGACGCGGTGCGCAACCTGATCGGGCGGGATACGGGGTTCGCCCCGGCCCGGACGGAACCAGGCGCGGCTTTCGGGAAACCGGACGCCGGCCGTTTCGGCATGCTGCCCTACGACTTCAAGGAGGCCCACACCACCGTCCTCGATGTCGTAACGATTTAGCGACGGGACTCACGACGGCACCGGAACAGTGCGGTGCCGTTTTTGTATCCGCTCCGGCGGCAGGTCCGGCCGTACAGGCCGGGCGGCGCGCGCCGGGACGATCAACCCTTACCGGTATCGACTAGTACCCGCAGTGTCGCCGAGAAGGCGCGATTCCTCGCTTACCCGCGGGGCGCAACGTCCTCCGGCCGCACGGGCCAAGGAGCTTTAAATGGATATTTTCGTCCAGCAGATCCTCAACGGGCTGGTGCTCGGCAGTGTGTACGCCATCATCGCGTTGGGCTACACGATGGTGTACGGCATTCTCGGCATCATCAACTTCGCGCACGGCGACGTGCTGATGATCGGCGCGATGGTCGCGCTGTCCGCCATCACCGTGCTGCAGAACCATTTCCCCGAACTCGGCAACATCGCGACGCTGACGATCGGCCTCGGCATCGCCGCGATCGTCTGCGCGTTCGTCGGCTTCACGATCGAGCGTGTCGCGTACCGGCCGCTGCGCCGCGCGCCGCGTCTCGCGCCGCTGATCACCGCGATCGGCGTGTCGATCCTGCTGCAGACGGCCGCGATGATCATCTGGTCGCGCAACCCGCTGCCGTTCCCGCAACTGCTGCCGACCGATCCGATCAACGTGATCAAGGCGACCGACACGACGCCCGGCGCCGTGATCTCGGTCACCGAAATCGTGATCATCGCCGTCGCGTTCATCGTGATGGGCGGCCTGCTGCTGCTCGTGCACAAGACGAAGCTCGGCCGCGCGATGCGTGCGATCGCCGAAAGCCCGAACACCGCGAGCCTGATGGGCGTGAACCCGAACTTCGTGATCTCGGCCACCTTCATGATCGGCTCCGCGCTCGCCGCACTGGCCGGCGTGATGATCGCGTCCGAATACGGCAACGTGCACTTCTACATGGGCTTCATCCCCGGCATGAAGGCGTTCACCGCCGCCGTGCTCGGCGGGATCGGCAACCTCGGCGGTGCGATGGTCGGCGGCGTGCTACTCGGCCTGATCGAGCAGCTCGGGGCCGGCTACATCGGCAATCTCACGGGTGGCGTGTTCGGCAGTAACTACCAGGACGTGTTCGCATTCATCGTGCTGATCATCGTGCTGGTGTTCCGTCCGTCGGGCCTGCTGGGCGAACGGGTCGCAGACCGCGCGTAACGGAAGGGAGCAAACAACATGACATCCATTCAACCGATCGAATCGTCGACGACGCTCGTCGAAGAGCGCAACACCGCGAAGACCGTCACCATCGGCATCCTGACCGCGGCGTTCGTGATCGCCGCCCCGCTCGTGATCGGCGCGGCCGGCGGCAACTACTGGGTCCGCGTGCTCGACTTCGCGATGCTCTACGTGATGCTCGCGCTCGGCCTGAACGTCGTGGTCGGCTTCGCCGGCCTGCTCGACCTCGGCTACATCGCGTTCTACGCGGTGGGCGCCTATACGGCGGCGCTGCTCAGCTCGCCGCACCTGACCTCGCAGTTCGAGTGGATCGCGGCGCTCGCGCCGAACGGGCTGCACGTGCCGTTCCTGATCATCGTGCCGATCGCGATGGCGCTCGCGGCGACGTTCGGCGTGCTGCTCGGGGCGCCGACGCTGCGCCTGCGCGGCGACTATCTGGCGATCGTCACGCTCGGCTTCGGTGAAATCGTCCGGATCTTCATGAACAACCTCGATCGTCCGGTCAACATCACGAACGGTCCGAAGGGGATCACGGGCATCGATCCGGTGCACGTCGGCGGCTTCAACCTGTCGCAGACGCACACGCTGTTCGGCTTCCAGCTGCCGTCCGTGTACATGTACTACTACCTGTTCGTGCTCTGCGCGCTGCTCGTGATCTGGGTCTGTACGCGCCTGCAGCACTCGCGTATCGGCCGTGCATGGGCCGCGATCCGCGAGGACGAGATCGCCGCGAAGGCGATGGGCATCAATACCCGCAACGTGAAGCTGCTCGCGTTCGCGATGGGCGCGTCGTTCGGCGGGCTGTCGGGCGCGATGTTCGGTGCGTTCCAGGGCTTCGTGTCGCCGGAATCGTTCACGTTCTGGGAGTCGATCGTCGTGCTCGCGTGCGTCGTGCTCGGCGGCATGGGCCATATCCCCGGCGTGATCCTCGGCGCGGTGCTGCTCGCGGTGTTCCCGGAATTCCTGCGCTCGACGATGAGCCCGCTGCAGCACGCGCTGTTCGGCCACGACGTCGTCGATACCGAAGTGATCCGTCAGGCGCTGTACGGCCTCGCGATGGTCATCATCATGCTGTATCGCTCGGAAGGCCTGTGGCCCGCGCCGAAGCATGAGGACAAGATCGCGAAGCTGGCCAAGCGCAACGGCAAGAAGCCGGTGCGCGCGTAATCAACGGACAAGGGGATCCACACATGAGCGACAAGCAAATCCGACTGTCCGTGCAGGGCGTGAACAAGCGCTTCGGCGGGCTGCAGGCACTGTCCGACGTCGGGCTGCAGATCCGCGAAGGCGAGATCTACGGGCTGATCGGCCCGAACGGCGCCGGCAAGACGACGTTCTTCAACGTGATCACGGGCCTCTACACGCCGGACTCCGGCGAGTTCAAGCTCGACGGCCAGAACTACACGCCGACGGCCGTGCACCAGGTCGCGAAGGCCGGCATCGCGCGCACGTTCCAGAACATCCGGCTGTTCGGCGGGATGACCGCGCTCGAGAACGTGATGGTGGGCCGCCACGTGCGCACCAAGCACGGGCTGCTCGGCGCGGTGTTCCAGACGCCGGCCGAGCGCCAGGAAGAGCGCGAGATCAAGGAACGCGCGATCGAGCTGCTCGAATACGTCGGCGTGCTGCAGTATGCCGACTACACCGCGCGCAACCTGTCGTACGGCCACCAGCGCCGGCTCGAGATCGCGCGTGCGCTCGCGACCGACCCGAAGCTGCTCGCGCTCGACGAGCCGGCGGCCGGGATGAACGCGACCGAGAAGGTCGAACTCACGCGTCTGCTCGACAAGATCCGCGCGGACGGCCGCACGATCCTGCTGATCGAGCACGACGTGAAGCTCGTGATGGGCCTGTGCAACCGGATGACGGTGCTCGATTACGGCAAGGTGATCGCCGAGGGTCTGCCGCAGGACGTGCAGAAGAATCCGAAGGTGATTGAGGCATATCTCGGCGCAGGGGTGCACTGATGGCAGCGGCAATGTTGAAAATCAAGGGCTTGCAGGTCAACTACGGCGGCATTCAGGCCGTCAAGGGCGTTGACATGGAAGTCCGTCAGGGCGAGCTCGTGACGCTGATCGGCGCGAACGGCGCAGGCAAGACCACGACGATGAAGGCGATCACGGGTCTGAAGCCGTACTCGGCCGGCGACATCGAATACGACGGCAAGTCGATCAAGGGCGTGCCGCCGCACGAGCTGCTCAAGCGCGGCCTCGCGATGGTGCCGGAAGGCCGCGGGATCTTCGCGCGGATGTCGATCGTCGAGAACATGCAGATGGGCGCGTATCTGCGCAGCGACAAGGAGCAGATCAAGAAGGACGTCGAGCGGATGTTCGGCTTCTTCCCGCGTCTGAAGGAGCGCGCGTCGCAGCTCGCGGGCACGCTGTCGGGCGGCGAGCAGCAGATGCTCGCGATGGCGCGCGCGATCCTCTCCAAGCCGAAGCTGCTGCTGCTCGACGAGCCGTCGATGGGGCTGTCGCCGATCATGGTCGAGAAGATCTTCGAAGTCGTGCGCGAGATCTCGAAGGAGGGCATCACGGTGCTGCTCGTCGAGCAGAACGCGCGCCTCGCGCTGCAGGCGGCCGACCGCGGCTACGTGATGGATTCGGGCACGGTCACGATGGAAGGCGATGCGAAGCAGATGCTCGACGATCCGAAGGTGCGCGCTGCGTATCTCGGCGAATGAGCGAACGCGTATGGCGCGGCCGCCAGGCCGCGCCATACGGGCGCTTTCGAAAGGCTGTCACGCGATGTCGTGACGGCCTTTTTTCATGGCGGCGCCCGGCATCGAACTGTGCGCGCGATTCCGACTCCATCCGACGATCGTGCCGCGCATGCGGCACGGCAGGCGGCGGCGCACGGCTGTCGGCAAGCCGACACGCGCAGCGCGTAGCATGATGAGCCCCCTCGGCGCATGGAGAGCACGCATGAGTCTCGATTACGGTTTCGTAAAGGCGAAGGTGAAGGCCGTCGCAAGACTGAAGGGTTCACCGCACGGCGGCGAGACGCAGTATCACGTCCACCTGACGCTGGCCGTGCCCGGCGGCGACTGGGACGTCGCGATCAACGTCGGCACCAACGACGCGGACGATTTGCTGTATTACAAGCTCGTCTACGATTTCCATCATCCGGTCGCCGCGCAGGCGGGGCAGTTCGACGTGGTCGTGTTCGGCCGCACGTATGCGCAGGGCAACGGGATACACGACACGCACATGAACCAGGGCTCGACGGGCCCGAACTACCTGCACCGCGCAGGCAACGACCATAACGATCACAACGACGTCTGGCAGGACGGCGCGCTGATCGTGCGCGTGAGCGATACGCAGTGGGCCGCCTATTTCGCCGCGTTCGAAAAGCAGGCGGTGCCGACCGACGCGCTCGGCAACCCGCTGCCGGACGCCGGGCCGATCACGCGCTGACGCGACGCTGCCGGCCGTCGCGTCACGCGGCCGGCAGCGTCTTGCCGAACGAGATGCGCTCTTCGACGCGATAGCCGAGCGCCGCGTAGAAGCGGCATGCGTCGTCGTTGCCGGGCAGCACCTGCAGGTTGATCTTCGGGCAGCCGAGCGCGGCGAGCGCACGCTCGGCATGCGCGATCAGCGCGCGGCCGACGCCGAGCCGCCGCACGTCGTTGGCGACGCCGAACGAATAGAGCCAGCCGCGATGGCCGTCGAAGCCGGCCATCAGCGTGCCGACGACGCGCGTGCCGCAGACCGCGACGAAGAACAGCTCCGGCTGCGTCGCGAGCTTCAGCTCGATCGAGCGCTGCGGATCGCGGTGCGGCGGCGCGCCGGCCGCATCGTAATGCGGAAACGCGTCGCGCCACACCGCGAGTACGGCATCGGTGTCGGCGCGTTCGAACGGGCGGATAACGACGGCATCGGCGGCGGCATCCATCGGCGGGTTCTCCTCAGAGCGTGTCGAGCACCGACCGCAGCATCGCCATCATCTGGTCGATTTCCTCGGTCGTCACGTTCAGCGCGGGCATGAAGCGCAGCAGGTTCGGGCGCGCGGCGTTCAGCAGCAGCCCGTCGGGCTGCATGTCGCGCGCCTTCTCGACGATCTGCGGGCCGATGTCCTTGCCGAGCAGCAGCGCGCGCAGCAGCCCTTCGCCGCGTTCGCCTTCGAAGCCGCGCTCCTCCGACAGCTCGAGCAGCTTGCGCTTCAGGTATTCGCTGCGCGCACGCACGCCCTCGAGGAAGCCCGGCGCGACCAGTTGCGAGATCACCGAATGGCCGACCGCCGTCATCAGCGGATTGCCGTTGTACGTGCCGCCCTGATCGCCGGCTTCGAATACCGCGACGTCGGCCTTCGACAGCAGCGCACCGAGCGGCACGCCGCCGCCGATGCCCTTGGCGAGCGTCATGATGTCCGGCTCGATGCCCGACAGCTCGTAGGCGAACAGCGTGCCCGCGCGGCCGCACCCGCTTTGCACTTCGTCGACGATCAGCAGCAGGTTGTGCTGGCGCGTCAGCTCGCGCAGCGCGCGCATGAACTCGCGCGTCGCCGGAATCACGCCGCCTTCGCCCTGGATCGGCTCGAGCATCACCGCGACCGTCTTCTCGTTGATCAGCTTCTCGACCGACTCGATGTTGTTCAGCTCGGCCTTCGGGAAGCCCGGCACCTGCGGTGCGTAGAGCGTGTCCCAGCCCGGCTTGCCGCTCGCCGACATCGTCGCGAGCGTGCGGCCGTGGAAGCTCTGATCGAACGTGATGATCTCGTACGCGCCGTTGCGGAACTTGCGGCCCCACTTGCGCGCGAGCTTGATCGCGCCTTCGTTCGCCTCGGCGCCGCTGTTCGTGAAGAACACCTTGTCGAACACGCTGTGCTGCGTGAGCAGATCGGCGAGCTTCGCCATCGGCTCGTTGTAGAACGCCGGCGACGGATTCAGCAGCTTCTCGGCCTGCGACTTCAGCGCTTCGACGATCCCTTCGTTGCAGTGCCCGAGGCTGTTGACGGCCCAGCCCTGGATGAAGTCGAGATAGCGCTTGCCCGTGTGATCGTAGAGCCAGGACCCCTTGCCGTGCGTAAACACGATGTCGGGGCGGTTCGTGATGTACATCAGCGAGTCGATCGGGTAATCGTTCAGGGGCATGGCAGCAGACTCCGGCGGACGTGGAAACGGAAACGGGCAATAAAAAAGCCACGGAATGCCGTGGCTGGTGGATCGAACAGCTTGTGCGTAACCGGTGAAGCGGGGCGGGTTACGCGCGAGTCCGTGACGAGCCGGCGGCATCCGGGCGGAGCGGCGAGCGGCGACGTCGGAGAGCGGACAGGAAGCGGTTCATGTGCGCAAGCATAAGGCATCCCGCGCCCGACTGTAAACCGCCGCGATGCCACGCGTGTGACATCGCGACGCGCAGCGGCGCGGGCCGGCGCCGGACTCAGACCGGATGCGCGAGATCGGCGGCGCTCGTGAACGAGTCGGCGTAGAACTCGTCGGCGGGCAGGCCGTGGTGCTGCGTGAAGTCGCGCTGCGCGGACTCGACCATCACCGGCGCGCCGCACGCGTAGACCTGGTAGCCCGACAGGTCGGGCAGATCCTCGATCACGGCGCGGTGCACGAAGCCGGTGCGGCCCGTCCACTGATCGGCGTCGTCCGGCTCGGACAGCACGGGCACGTACTTGAAGTTCGGGATCTCGCGCGCCCACTGCTCGGCGAGCTCGCCGAGATAGATGTCCTTCTTGCGGCGTGCGCCCCAGTAGAGCGTCATCGGCCGCGTGATGCCGGTGTGCTTCACGTGCTCGATGATCGCCTTGATCGGCGCGAAGCCCGTGCCCGATGCGAGCAGCACGATCGGCTTGTCGGAGTCTTCGCGCAGGAAGAACGTGCCGAGCGGGCCTTCGAAGCGCAGGATGTCGCGCTCCTTCATCGCGCCGAACACGTGATCGGTGAACTTGCCGCCCGGCATGTGGCGGATGTGCAGCTCGACCGGGCCTTCCTCGTGCGGCGCATTGGCCATCGAGTAGCTGCGGCGCGAGCCGTCCTTCAGGATGAATTCGATGTACTGGCCCGCGAGATACTGCAGACGCTCGTTCGCCGGAAGCTGCAGCTTCACGACCATCACGTCGTCGGCCTTGCGTTCGAGCGCGGCGATCCGGCACGGCAGCTTCTTGACCTGCACGCCGTCGACGCCCGCGATCTCGCGCACGTCGATCTCGAGATCGCATTGCGCCGTCGCGCAGCAGAGCAGCGCGAGGCCGCGCGTGCGCTCGTCGTTCGACAGCGCCGACGCGGCATGCGGGCCCTGTTCGATCTGCCCCGACACGATCTGCCCCTTGCAGGAGCCGCACGCGCCGTTCTTGCAGCCGTACGGCAGATGGACGTTCTGGCGCAGCGCGGCCGCCAGCACGGTTTCGTCCGACTCGACCTGGAATTGCCGGCCGCTTTGCTTGAGAGTGACGTTGAATGCCATAGAACCAACTAGAACAAAATGTGGGGACCGTGCATGTCGCACACGGCAGCTACAATGCAAATCCGTTGCGCGCCGCGCAACGGTGGCTACTGATCTCGCAACCAACATGATCGCGACTCGAATTCTGCGCCGGCCGCGCGTGCTGGTCGTCGGCTGCGGCGACGTCGGCCTGCGGTGCGTCGCGCAATGGCGCGACACGCGCCGCGACCTGCGGATCGTCGCGCTGACGAGCCATCCGGCCCGCCGCGACGCGCTGCGCGCCGCCGGCGCGACGCCGGTCGTCGGCGACCTCGACCGGCCGCAGACGCTGCGCCGGCTCCGCGGTCTCGCACGGACGATCCTGCATCTCGCGCCGCCGCAGCCCGACGGCCGCGACGATCGGCGCACGCGCGCGCTCGTCGCCGCATTGACCATGCCTGCGCGGCGGCGCCCGCCGCAGCCCGCGACGGGCCGGCTACGCCGGCTGCGCGCCGCGCAAGGCCCGCTGCAGGCGCCCGCGCGCAAAGGGCGTATTGTACCCGACGGCCTTCGCGCGCCGCGGCTCGTGTACGCGAGCACGACCGGCGTTTACGGCGATTGCGGCGGTGCGCGCATCGACGAAACGCAGCCGCTGCGCCCCGCGAATCCGCGCGCGTTCCGGCGCGTGTCGGCCGAGCGGCAACTGCGTGCGGCGACGGTGCGCGGCGTGCTGCTTGCATCGATCGTGCGGATTCCGGGCATCTACGCGGCGAACCGGCTGCCGCTCGCGCGGCTCGAACGCGGAACGCCCGCGCTCGAGCCCGCCGACGACGTCTACACGAATCACGTGCACGCGGACGATCTCGCGGCGATCCTGCGCCGCACGGCGGAGCGCGGCCGGCCCGCGCGCGTCGTGCACGCGTCGGACGACAGCGAACTGCGGATGGGAGAGTATTTCGACCGCGTCGCGCACGCGTTCGGCCTGCCGCCGCCGCCGCGGATCAGCCGTGCGGACGCCGAGCGGCAGCTCGAACCGACGCTGCTGTCGTTCATGCGCGAGTCGCGGCGCCTGTCCAATGCGCGGCTCAAGGCCGAATTGTGCGTGAGCTTGCGCTATCCGACCGTAGACGATTTCCTTCAAACGCTGGCGCCGCGCGGCGCCTCACGTGAGCGCGGGTAGCGCCTCGATCAGCAGGAAGCACATCAGCGCGCCGAGCAGCGCACCGATCAGGTTCGGGTGGTAACGGTGCTTCGCGCGCATCGCGGCCAGCAATCCGCCGATTGCGGCGGCGCCAAGGATCGCGAACGCGATCATCACGTATGACTGAGTGGTTTGCATGACGTCTCCCCTGCATCGCTGCTCGTACAGCTTGTGATTTCAGTATAGCGGGGGAACTGTCGCGCACGGTGGGGCGCAAGGGCGAACGATCGTGCGGATTTTCCCTTACAGGGTTTTGACGGGATTGCGCAGCGCGGCGAGCTCGGCTTCGCCGAGCCAGCGCCATGCGCCGGGCGCGAGGTCGGCGGGCAGCGCGAGGCCGCCGACGCTTTCGCGGTGCAGCGCTTCCACGCGGTTGCTGGCCGCAGCGACCATGCGCTTCACCTGATGATATTTGCCTTCGAGGACGGTCAGCGCGAGTGTGTGCGGATCGCGCGCGTCGGCGGCGACTGCCGCGACCGGCTTCGGCTCGCCGTGCAACTGCACGCCGCCGCGCAGCGCGTCGAGCTGCGCGGCATCGAGCGCGTGGCGCACCGTCGCGACGTAGGTTTTCGGCACCTTGCGCTTCGGCGACGTGTACGCGTGCACGAACTGCCCGTCGTCGGAGAGCAGCAGCAGGCCGGTCGTGTCCTGGTCGAGGCGGCCGACGCACTGCACGCCGCGCGCGACCAGCGGCGCAGGCAGCAGGCTGAACACGCTCGGATGATGCTGCGGATCGCGCGAGCACTCGTAGCCGGCCGGCTTGTTCAGCACGACGTACGCGCGCGCATGGAACGGCCAGGGCGTGCCGTCCACGGTGAAGACGAGGCCGTCGGTGTCGAGGTCGGCGTCCGGGTCGGTCGCCGGCGCGCTGCCGATCGCGACGCGGCCCGCTTCGATCAGCCCGCGGCACTGGCGGCGCGAGCCGAAGCCCTGCGTGTAGAGAATGCTTTCGAGATCCATAGCGCGCGCATTCTATCAAGCGGCACGCGCGCACCGGCATGAAGCCGTGCGCGCTGGTAAGCTGCGCATCACACGTTCGTTCACTCCCGACCGAGAATCCATGCGTTTCGATCCCTGTCTGCTCGGCCGCCGCGCGGCCGCCGTCCTGTTTGCCGCGACCGTTTCCTCGGCCGCGTTCGCGCACGCGCACGTCGCGAAAAGCGATCCGGCCGCCAATGCCGTGCTTGCCGCCGCACCGGCCGCCGTGACGATCGACTTCACCGAAACGCTCGAACCGGCGTTCAGCTCGATCGTCGTCGTCGACGGCGGCGGCAAGACGGTGTCGGACGGGCGTGCGCGCGTCGATGCGGGCGACCGCAAGCGGATGACCGTGCCGCTGAACGCGCTCGGCGCCGGCGCGTATACGGTGAAATGGGTGGCCGTCGCGACCGATGGACACCGCACGCAGGGAAGCTACGGTTTCAGCGTGAAATAGGAAGCGCGCGGCGCACCGCCGCGTTCGCCATCGTCTCGTCCGACCCGGAGGCTCGCATGAACCCGACGACGCTCGATGCACTTGCCGATTTCCCCCGTCTGCTCGAAGCCCACTTCGCGGCCGTGCCGGACGGCTATGCGCGCTGGACGCCGGACGACTGGACCGGCATCCCGAGCGAACGCTTCTCGCCGCTCGGCCAGCTGTGCCACGTGCGCGACATCGAGATCGACGGCTATCACGTGCGGCTGCGGCGCATGCTCGAGGAAGACCGGCCGCTGCTCGTGTCCGTCGACGGCGATGCGCTCGCGATCGAGCGGCGCTACGATGCCGCGTACGCATCGGACGTGCTCGCGGCGTTTCGCGACGCGCGCCGCACGACGCTCGAGATCGTGTCGCGTCTCACGCCGGAGCAGTTCGCACGCACCGGCGAATTCGAAGGCTACGGCCCGCTCACCGTGCGCGGGCTGCTGCATTACCTGTGCAGCCACGATCAGCAGCATCTCGCGGGCATGCAATGGCTGCTCGGCAAGATCGACGCGCAGCGTCACGCGCGCTGAGCGCAACGCGGTTTTTCTGCGGCGGTCGGTGCGGTCGCGCACCGTTCGGCGCCGCCGCCGGCTGCCGGCTGCGATTGGGCGGCTTTTCTGGATAATCCATCCAGCCGCGGCCGGCTGACCGGCGCGGCGTGCATGCCTACACTCGGAGCTTCTTCAACCGGAAAGGAGTCAACCGTGGCCACTCACACGCTCGCAGACAAGGTCGTCCTGATCGCAGGCGGCGCGAAAAACCTCGGCGGCCTGATCGCGCGGGACCTCGCGAGCCACGGCGCAAAGGCCGTGGCGATTCACTACAACAGCGCGGCGACGCGCGCGCAGGCCGACGAGACGGCCGCCGCGGTGCGTGCCGCCGGTGCGCAGGCCGATACGTTCCAGGCCGACCT
This sequence comes from Burkholderia sp. BC1, assembly GCF_052683555.1. Lineage (NCBI taxonomy): Bacteria > Pseudomonadati > Pseudomonadota > Betaproteobacteria > Burkholderiales > Burkholderiaceae > Burkholderia > Burkholderia sp. BC1. Next base: position 37,321 of record NZ_JBQYLP010000013.1, on the reverse strand, counting down.
GACGACGGCCGCCGCGGTCACGAAGCTGTTCGACGACGTGAAGCAGCGCTTCGGCAAGATCGACATCGCGATCAACACGGTCGGCAAGGTGCTGAAGAAGCCGATCGTCGAGATCGGCGAGGCCGAATACGACGAGATGTTCGCGGTCAACAGCAAGTCGGCGTTCTTCTTCATCAAGGAAGCCGGCCGGCATCTCGAGGATCACGGCAAGCTCGTCACGCTCGTCACGTCGCTGCTCGGCGCGTTCACGCCGTTCTATGCGGCGTACGAAGGATCGAAGGCGCCGGTCGAGCACTTCACGCGTGCGGCCGCGAAGGAATACGGCGCGCGCGGGATCTCGGTGACGGCCGTCGGTCCGGGCCCGATGGATACGCCGTTCTTCTACCCGGCCGAAGGCGCCGATGCGGTCGCGTATCACAAGACGGCGGCCGCGCTGTCGCCGTTCAGCAAGACGGGGCTGACCGACATCGAGGACGTCGTGCCGTTCATCCGCCATCTCGTCACGGACGGCTGGTGGATCACGGGCCAGACGATCCTGATCAACGGCGGCTATACGACGAAATAAGCGACGAAGTAAGCGACGAAATAAGCGACCGAGTACGCGCCGGATACCGCGCGGCCGCGCCGTACTGGGCGGTTTGCGTGGACAATCGGAAGGCGTGCGGGCATGCCCGCGCGCCTTTTTCGTTTTCGGCGCCGGCGGCGCACGCAGCCACATGGACAAGCTCGATCAGGTCAGGATCTTCCTTCAGGTTGCCGAGATGGGCAGCTTCATCAAGGCGGCGCACGCGCTCGACGTGCCGCGCGCGACGGTGTCGGCGGCCGTTCAGCAGCTCGAGGCGGCGCTCGGCACACGGCTGCTGCATCGCACGACGCGGCAGGTGCAGCTGACCGCCGACGGCACGGTGCTGCTCGAGCGCGGCCGGCGCCTGCTGTCCGAAGCCGACGAACTCGACCGGCTGTTCCGGCGGCGCGACCGCGACGTGATCGGCCGGCTGAACGTCGACGTGCCGAGCCGGATCGCGCGGCGCGTGATCGCGCCCGCGCTGCCGGCGCTGTTTCGCCGCCATCCGAAGCTGCAGCTGTCGCTCGGCTCGACCGACCGGTCGATCGACCTCGTGCAGGAGGGCGTCGACTGCGCGATTCGCGTCGGGCGGCTCGCGGACAGCAGCCTCGTCGTGCGCCCGCTCGGGCAGTTCGCGCTGATCAACTGCGCGAGCCCCGACTATCTGCGCGAGCACGGCGTGCCCGAGCATCCGGACGCGCTCGCGCACGGACACTGGGCGATCGGCTATGCGTCGCCGACGACGGGGCGCGAGCTTGACTGGGAGTACGGCACGGACGCGGGCCGGCACACGCTGACGCTGCCGAGCCGCGTCGTCGTGAACAACGCGGAAACGTATATTGCGAGCTGCATCGCCGGGATGGGACTGATCCAGATCCCGCGTTTCGACGTCGCGCATCTGCTCGAGAGCGGCGCGCTCGTCGAAGTGATGCGCGCGCATCGGCCCGCGCCGATGGATGTCTCGGCCGTTTATCCGCATCGTCGCCATCGGTCGCGGCGGCTCAACGCGTTCGTCGAATGGTTCGGCGAATTGATGGCCGATGCGCTGACGGACCGTGTCGCCGACGCGGATCGCGACTGACGGCGCGGTACGGCACGATCCGGCGCGACACGCGATGCGATGTCCGCGACAACGCGCGCACCGCATCGCGCCATTCAGCGCGGCATGGCCGCGAACTGCCGCGTCCGCCCAGTGTCCCGCACCGCGTCGATCAGCGCCGCACCGACGCCGTCCGGCTTCGACGTGAACGCGTAGAACCGCGCGGCCGGCAACGCGGGCAGGCCGTCCGCCGCCCCGCACGTACGCAGTCCGGCGCGCAGCTGGCTGCGCGCGAGCACCGTGACCGCGAAGCCCGCGAGCGCGGCCGACACGCAGCCCGCCATGCTGGCGCTTTCGAACAGCACGCGAAACGGGCGCAGCGACGCGGCGAGCGCCGACACGGCCGCGTCGCGATACACGCACGGCTCGGGGAACAGCGCGAGCGGCACTTCGCGCTCGCGATCGAGCGTCGCGTCGGCTGCGAACGCCCATTCGAGCGGCTCCTCCCACAGCAGTTCGCCGGCCGCCTCGACCTGCCGGCACTGCTTGCCGAACACGACGTCGAGCCGGCCGAGCGCCTGCTCGCGCAGCAGCGACGCCGTGATCCCGACCTTCAGCTCGATCGACGCATGCGGATCGCGATCGCGAAACGCGCGCAGCACCTGCGGCAGCCACGCGGCCGCGAAGTCCTCGGACGCGCCGACGCGCAGCCGCCCGTGTGCCGGCGCGCCGCGCAGGCGCGCGCGCACTTCGCGCTCCATGTCGACGATGTTGCGCGCATATGCGTACAGCGTGTCGCCGGCCGGCGTGAGCGCGATCCGCCGCGTGGTGCGTGCGAGCAGCACGGTGCCGGCCGCCTGTTCGAGCCGCTTGATGTGGCCGCTGACCGCGGACGGCGTCAGTGCGAGCCGTTCGGCCGCCGGCGCGAAGCCGCGGCTGTCGACGACTTCGAGAAAGGTGCGCAGCAGCGCGATGTCGAGCGACGTCGACGTCGACGCCGGATCGGTCAGCGGTTCCATCGGACCATTCAACATGAAATGTGACGAGTGATCGATGATACTCCGTGAATCGTGACGAAATGGCGGCTTAGCATCGAACCATCCGATCGACGGGAGCACACATGACTGCCTACGCCCATGCGACCACTGCGTCGCTCGACATCGCCTATCTCGAATGGAATCCGCGCGGCCAACGTGCGGCCGTGCTGCTGCATGGCTGGCCGGACAGCGCCGTCGGCTGGACGCCGGTTGCCGAAGCGCTCGCCGCGCGCGGCTATCGCGTGCTCGCGCCCGCACTGCGCGGCTTTGCGCCGACGCGGTTTCGCGATGCGTCGGTGCCGCGCAGCGGGCAGCTCGCCGCGCTCGGCCGCGACGTGCTCGAGTTCGCCGATGCGCTCGGTCTCGAGCGGCCGGTGCTGGTCGGGCACGACTGGGGCGCGCGGGCGGCCGCCAACGCGTGCGGGCTGCGCGACGGCGCTGCCTCGCATCTCGTGATGCTGTCGGTCGGATACGGCACCAACGATCCGCATCAGCCGCTGTCGCTGCAGCAGGCGCGCAACTACTGGTACCACTGGTTCCTCGCGACGGCGCGCGGCGAGCAGGCGCTGCGCGACGATCGCCGCGCGTTCGCGCGCCTGATGTGGGACACGTGGTCGCCGCCCGGCTGGTATCGGCCCGACGAGTTCGACGCGGCCGCCGTCGCGTTCGACGGACCGGACTGGATCGAGGTCGTGCTGCACTCGTACCGGCATCGCTGGGGCTTCGTGCCCGGCACGCCGGCCTATGCGGACGACGACGCACGGCTGAATCCGGCGCCCGTGCTGGCGGTGCCGACGCTCGTTCTGCATGGCGGCGCGGACACATGCAATCACCCGGACAGCTCGGCGGGGCGCGAGCGGTTCTTCAGCGGTCGCTACGAGCGGCAGTTGCTCGACGGCGTCGGGCACTTTCCGCAGCGCGAGGCGCCCGCGGCCGTCGCGGATGCGGTCCTCGCGTTCTGCGCGCAGCGCTGACGCACCGCGATCAGCACATCCCGCCGTTCGCGCGCAGGATCTGACCGTTGATCCACGCGCCGTCGGGGCCGGCGAGGAAGGCGACGACGCCCGCGATGTCGTCGGACTGGCCGATCCGTTCGAGCGGATTCATCTTGGCGAGCCGCTCGATCTGCTCCGGGCCTTTGCCGCGCAGGAACAGCTCGGTCGCGACCGGCCCCGGTGCGACGGCGTTCACGCGAATCGCGCGCCCGCGCATTTCCTGTGCGAGCACCTGCGTGAGGCTTTCGACGGCCGCCTTGCTCGCGACGTAGACGCCGTAGGTCGGCAGGCGCATGCCGATTACGCTCGTCGACAGGTTCACGATGCGGCCGCCGTCGCGCACGCGCTTCGCCGCCTCGCGGCATACGTTGAACGTGCCTTTCAGGTTGATCGCAATCGTCTCGTCGAACGCGGCGTCGTCGAAGTCGGCGATCGGCGCGAGCTTCATCACGCCGGCGCTGTTGACGACGACGTCGATGCCGCCGAACGCGCGCGTCGCCGTGTCGAACAGTGCGGCAACCGCGCTCGCGTCCGCGACGTCGGCCTGCACGGCGAGCGCCTCGCCGCCGGCCGCCGCGATCGCGTCGACGACGTCGCGCGCGGCGTCGCCGTTGCCCGCGTAGTTGACGACGACCTTGAATCCGTCGGCCGCGAGACGGCGCGCGATTTCCGCGCCGATTCCGCGCGACGCACCCGTGACGACGGCGACCTGGTTCGATGTGTTCATGTCCTGCTCCTTGTTCGTGAATGCCGGCCGGGCCGGCGACAGGACCAATGTAAGCCGCCGCCGCCAATAAAAATAATGAATAATGCTCAGATCATGAATGACAAAAAGTACGTCGGATGCGATTCGACAGCAGGCTTTTGAGCGGAATCGGCGTGCTATCGGCCGTGATCGAGGCCGGCAGCTTCGCGCGCGCGGGCGAAGCGATCGGCCTGACGCAGCCGGCGGTGAGCCGCGCGGTGGCGCGGCTCGAGGAGCGGATCGGGATCCGGATCTTCAACCGCACCGCGCGCGCGATCACGCTGACCGACGAAGGGCGACGCTTCTACGAAGCGGTCGCGCCGCTGCTGGCCGGCATCGAAGACGCGGCGCTCGATGCCGGTCGCGCGAAGGAGAAGGTGAGGGGGCGGCTGCGCGTGAACGTCGACGGCACCTTCGGTCACTACGTGCTCGCGCCGAAGCTGGCCGCGTTCCTCGAGCGCTTTCCGGATCTGTCCGTCGAGATCAGCGTGCGCGACCGGATGGGCGACCTCGTCGCCGACGGTTTCGACGTCGCGGTGCGCTTCGGCGTGCCGGAGCCGTCGTCGTACCGCGCGCGGCTGCTGCTCGAGACGCGCGTGCTGACCTGCGCGTCGCCTGCGTACGTTGCTCGGCACGGCGAACCGCGGCATCCACGCGAGCTTGCCGACGGCCATCGCTGCGTGCTGATCCGCGATCCGGTCACGGGGCGGCCGTTCGAGTGGGAATTCCATCGCGGCGGCGAGGTCGTGCCGTTCGCGGCGGCCGGCCGGCTGATGGTCAACGATACCGGTTCGCTGCTCGGTGCGTGTCTCGGCGGGGCGGGCGTCGCGCAGCTGCTCGAGCTGTATGCGCGCGACATCGTGTCGGAAGGGCGGCTGACGCTGCTGCTGCCGGACTGGACCGACGAGACGTTTCCGCTCTACGCGTACTACCACGCGTCGAACCTCGTGTCGGCGAAGGTGCGCGTGTTTCTCGATTTCGTCCGCGAGCTGACGAACTGAGCGTGGCCGCGCGCGGACGGCGCGGACAAAGAAAAAGCCCCGGTCGTCGACACGGGGCTCGATGCGGGTGCGTCGCGGTGCGAACGCGTGGTGGAGGCAGTCGTCGCGCGCCGGTGTTGCGGCGGGGAGAAGCTGCGCTTCCGTTGTCTGGTGCCCAGGGCCGGAATCGAACCGGCACGCCTTGCGGCGGGGGATTTTGAGTCCCCTGCGTCTACCAATTTCACCACCTGGGCTTGTTCGGACCGCGCATGCGATCGTGCGCGGCGAAACGCGGATTATGGCCGAAAACCGCGCGCCGGGCAAGCCGCGCGGCCGCGCCGTCACTGGCTCAGATAGACGAACTGCCCGTGCCTGACGATCCCCATCACGCTCGCGCGCTGATCGAGGCCCACGTGATCCTTGTCGCTCGTATTCACGACGCCGTTGGGCACGACGAGCTCGTGCGCGCGCTCGAGCTCGCGCCGCAGCGCCGCCCGGAAGGCGGGCGTGCCGGGCTGCGCGACCTTCACCGCGCGCCCGACCGCATCGGCGAGCCGCGGATAGACGCCGGCCGCATCGCCCGCGAACTGCGTGACCGTGCCGGCGCCGTACTTCGCCTCGTACGCGTCGACGAACGCGAGCGCGGCCTTGCGCGCAGGATGGTCGGCCGGCAGCGTGCGCGCGACGACGACCGGCTGCGTCGGAAACAGCGTGCCGTCGACGTCCTTGCCGCCCAGCTTGATGAACTCCGGCGTCGCGATCCCGTGCGTCTGGTAGATCGGCCCCTTGTAGCCGCGCTCGATCAGCGTGCGCTGCGGCAGCACGGCCGGCGTGCCCGAGCCCGCGATCAGGATCGCGTCCGGTTTCGCCGCGATCAGCTTCAGCGCCTGGCCGGTCACGCTCGCGTCGGTGCGGTTGAAGCGCTCGGTCGCGACCACGCGGATCTTGCGCAGCTCGGCGAAGCGCGTGAACTCGTTGAGCCAGCTGTCGCCGTAGCTGTCCGCGAAGCCGATGAAGCCGACCGTCTTCACGCCGTGGTTCGCCATGTAGCGCGTCATCACGTCGGCCATCGCGCGGTCGCTCTGCGCCATCTTGTACGCCCAGGTGCGCGCGCCTTCCTGCGGCTCGACGATCGCGCCCGAGCCGACCAGCGTGATCATCGGCGTCTGGCCGGCCGCGACCGCGTCGAGCGCCGCGAGCGCGGCCGGCGTGATGTTCGGCCCGACCACGACGTCGACGTGATCCTCGTCGACGAGCTTGCGGATATTGCGCACCGCGGCGCCCGGATCGGACGCGTCGTCGAGCACCGTCACCTGCAGCGGCTGCCCCGCGATCGTCTTCGGCCACATCAGGATCGCGTTCTTGCTCGTGATGCCGATCGCGGCGGCGGGGCCGGTCGACGACAGGTCGACGCCGACCTTCAGGTCGGCATGCGCGGTCGCGCACGCGAGCACGAGGGCGGCGCCGGCGGCGCGGCGCAGCAGGGCGGGAAGCGTCATGCGGGATTCTCCGTCGGGCAACAAAAAGGGGCGCGATATGCGCCCCTGTCGTTATACACGCGGCTCAAAGCTCGTACGATTCGGATTCGCCCTTGAGCGCCTGCTCGATCAGCTTGCGGTTCAGCGTCGGCGACAGCAGTTCGACGAGCGTATACACATAGCTGCGCAGATACGCCCCCTGTTTCAGTGCGACGCGCGTCACGTTGCTGCCGAACAGATGGCCGACCGGGATCAGCCGCAGGTTGCGGTCGCGCTCGGGATTGAACGCGATGTCGGCCATGATCCCGACGCCGAGGCCGAGCTCGACATAGGTCTTGATCACGTCCGCGTCGATCGCCTCGAGCACGATGTCCGGCGACAGCCCGCGCAGCGCGAACGCATGGTTGATCTTCTTGCGGCCCGCGAACGCGTCGTCGTACGTGATCAGCGGATACTGCGCGAGATCGTCGAGCGTGACGGGCTTGCGTTCGAGCAGCGGGTGATCGGGCGGGACGACGGCCGCGTGATGCCACTGAAAGCACGGCAGCGACACAAGCTCCTTGTAGTCGGCGATCGCCTCGGTCGCGACGGCGAGATCGGCCTGGTCGTGGATCACCATCTCGGCGACCTGCGTCGGGCTGCCCTGGAGGATCGACAGATGCACCTTCGGGAAGCGCTTCTTGAACTCGGCGATGGCGGCCGGCAGCGAGTAGCGCGCCTGCGTGTGCGTTGCCGCGATCGTCAGGTTGCCCTGATCCTGCGCCGCATAATCTTTTCCGACCCTTTTCAGGCTTTCGACTTCCTGCAGGATCCGCTCGACCGACGCAAGGATGATGCGGCCAGGCTCGGTCAGCGAGCGCACGCGCTTGCCGTGGCGCGTGAAGATCTCGACGCCCAGTTCGTCTTCCAGCTCGATGATCGCCTTCGAAACCCCCGGCTGCGACGTGTACAGCGCCTTGGCGGCCTCGGTGAGGTTGAAATTCTGCCGGACGGCCTCGCGCACGAAGCGAAATTGGTGCAGGTTCATTTATAACCCTTCCGCATATCAACAGAATTTTTTAGTCGTTTGAAATATAAGGCGAGTTTATTACGATTCACCGGAGTTTTTCAAATATGGATATCTGTTTTCGTCATTAGCAATCCACCGGGCAGCGGAAGGCCGGCGGCAGGCGGAACGGAGATTCGGGCGCGACGTGGCTAGGACGTCGCGCGGTCACCACGAAAACCCTGGGGTCCCCGAATGTATCAGTACGACCAGTACGACCAGACGATCGTCGACGAGCGTGTCGCGCAGTACCGCGATCAGGTGCGCCGCCGGCTGTCGGGCGAATTGAGCGAAGACGAGTTCCGCCCGCTGCGCCTGCAGAACGGCCTGTACATGCAGCGCCACGCGTACATGCACCGCATCGCGATTCCGTACGGCAACCTGCGCAGCGACCAGCTGCGGATGCTGGCGCGCATCGCGCGCGAGCACGATCGCGGCTACGGCCATTTCTCGACGCGTTCGAACATCCAGTTCAACTGGATCAAGCTCGAAGAAACGCCCGAGATCCTCGCGAAGCTCGCGTCGGTGCAGATGCACGCGATCCAGACGTCGGGCAACTGCATCCGCAACATCACGGCCGACCAGTTCGCGGGCGTGGCGCAGGACGAAGAGATCGATCCGCGTCCGTGGGCCGAGATCCTGCGTCAGTGGTCGACGTTCCATCCGGAATTCGCGTGGCTGCCGCGCAAGTTCAAGATCGCGGTGTCGGGCTCGAAGCACGACCGCGCGGCCGTGCAGATCCACGATCTCGGCGTGTATCTGAAGAAGAACGCGCAGGGCGAAGTGGTCGCGAGCATCCTCGCGGGCGGCGGCCTCGGCCGTACGCCGATCGTCGGCGCGGTGATCCGCGAGGATCTGCCGTGGCAGCACCTGCTCACGTACTGCGAAGCGGTGCTGCGCGTGTACAACCGTTACGGCCGCCGCGACAACCTGTACAAGGCGCGCATCAAGATCCTCGTGAAGGCGCTGTCGCCCGCGAAGTTCGCGCAGCAGGTCGAGGAAGAGTGGCAGCACCTGAAGGACGGTCCGTCGACGCTCACGCAGGCGGAAGTCGATCGCGTGTCGCAGTACTTCCAGCCGCCCGTCTACGAAAAGCTCGCGGACACCGATGCCTCGTTCGAACAGCATCTGCTCGAGAACAAGGCGTTCGCGCGCTGGGTCGAGCGCAACGTCGCGCCGCACAAGGTGCCGGGCTATGCGGCCGTCACGCTGTCGCTGAAGAATCACCGCGCGGCGCCCGGCGACGCGACGGCCGAGCAGATGGAGCAGGTGGCCGACTGGGCCGACGCCTATTCGTTCGGCGAACTGCGCGTGTCGCACGAGCAGAACCTGATCCTCGCGAACGTCAAGAAGCGCGACCTGTTCGCGGTGTGGGAAAAGGCGAAGGCCGCCGGTTTCGCGACGCCGAACATCGGGCTGCTGACCGACATCATCGCGTGCCCGGGCGGCGATTTCTGCTCGCTCGCGAACGCGAAGTCGATCCCGATCGCGCTCGCGATCCAGCAGCGCTTCGACGATCTGGACTACGTGTACGACCTCGGCGACCTGTCGCTGAACATTTCCGGTTGCATGAACTCGTGCGGTCACCACCACGTCGGCAACATCGGCATCCTCGGCGTCGACAAGGACGGCTCGGAGTGGTACCAGGTGTCGCTCGGCGGCGAGCAGGGCACGGGCCAGAACGGCGCGCGCCTCGGCCGCGTGATCGGCCCGTCGTTCTCGGCCGAAGAAGTGCCCGACGTCGTGTCGACGCTGATCGACACGTTCGTCGAAGCGCGCATCGACGGCGAGCGCTTCATCGACACGTACGATCGCATCGGCATCGCGCCGTTCAAGGAGCGCGTGTATGCCGCGCGCCAGACCGTGAACGCGTAACCAACCGGGTAGAAGGAATTTGCAGATGGCTTCGATTATCAAGAACCGCGCAGTGATCGACGACGCATGGCAGGTCGTGCGCGCGGAGCAAGACGGTGCGCTGCCCGCGGTCGATGCGCTGCCGGCCGGCAAGGTGCTGGTGCCGTTCGCCCTGTGGCAGGCCGAGCGCGCGGCGCTCGTCGCCGCGAAGACGAAGGACGAACTGGGCGTGTGGCTGGCGCCGGACAGCGAACCGGCCGATCTCGCGCCGGACTTCGACGCGATCTCGCTGATCGCGGTGGACTTCCCGCGCTTCGCGGACGGCCGCGGCTACAGCATCGCGCGGCTGCTGCGCGAGCGCTACGGCTGGGCCGGCGAGTTGCGCGCGATCGGCGACGTGCTGCGCGACCAGCTGCTGTACATGTCGCGTTGCGGCTTCGACGCGTTCGCGGTGCGCGCGGACAAGGACATCCACGATGCGCTGAACGCGTTCGGCGAATTCACGCAGCGCTATCAGGGCGCGTTCGACGAGCCGGCGCCGCTGTTCCGTCGCCGCGCGGCGACGGCCGACGTGGCGACGTCCGCTGCCAAGGTGAGCGCATGAGCAACGCAACCGCCACCGCGCTGACGCCCGAGCTCGCCGCGAAGGTCGAGCGGCTCGACGCGCTGCTCGCGCAGATCGCCGCGCGTCATCCGAACGTGAAGCTCGCGAGCAGCCTCGCGGCGGAAGACATGCTGCTCACACACGCGATCCTGTCGAAGGGTCTCGCGATCGGCATCTTCTCGCTGAACACGGGCCGCTTGCATGCCGAGACGCTCGGCATGATCGACCGCGTGCGCGAGCGCTACGGCTACGAGATCGAGCAGTTCCACCCGCAGCAGGATGCGGTCGATCGCTATGTCGCCGAGCATGGACTGAACGCGTTCTACGAAAGCGTCGAGCTGCGGAAATCGTGCTGCCACATCCGCAAGGTCGAGCCGCTGAACCGCGCGCTCGCCGACGTCGATGCGTGGGTCACGGGCCAGCGCCGCGAGCAGTCGGTCACGCGTGCCGAGCTGCACGAGGAAGAGCAGGACGAGGCGCGCGGGATCGCGAAGTACAATCCGCTCGCCGACTGGACCGAGCGCGACGTGTGGGCGTACCTCGACGCGTTCGGCGTGCCGGTCAACCCGCTGCATGCGCGCGGCTATCCGAGCATCGGCTGCGAGCCGTGTACGCGCGCGATCCGTCCCGGCGAGGACAGCCGCGCGGGCCGCTGGTGGTGGGAGTCGCGCGACACGAAGGAATGCGGCCTGCACATCGCGATCACGCCGATTCCCGCAAGCGCCGACGCATCGCACTGAAGCCCGAACGACAAGATCGAATATTGCGCCGCTCGCGACAGCGGGCGGCACGAACCCAGAAGAGAAGGACCGAAACCATGAGCACGACGCTCGAGCAATCCGCCTTTGCCCCGCCCACCGGCGCCGACAGCCGCATGGGCCATCTCGACTGGCTCGAAGCCGAGTCGATCCATATCCTGCGCGAGCTGGTCGCCGAGTGCAGCAAGCCGGCGCTGTTGTTCTCGGGCGGCAAGGATTCGGTCGTCGTGCTGCACCTCGCGCTGAAGGCGTTCGGTCTCGGCGCGAACCGCAAGACGACGCTGCCGTTCCCGCTCGTCCATATCGACACCGGCCACAACTACGAAGAAGTGATCGACTTCCGCGATCGCCGGGCGAAGGAGATCGGCGCCGAGCTGATCGTCGGTCACGTCGAGGACTCGATCAAGCGCGGCACGGTCGTGCTGCGGCGCGAGACCGATTCGCGCAATGCGGCGCAGGCCGTCACGCTGCTCGAGACGATCGACGCGCACGGTTTCACCGCGATGATCGGCGGTGCGCGCCGCGACGAAGAGAAGGCGCGCGCGAAGGAGCGCATCTTCTCGTTCCGCGACGAATTCGGCCAGTGGGATCCGAAGGCGCAGCGTCCGGAACTGTGGAGCCTGTACAACGCGCGCCTGCACAAGGGCGAGCATCTGCGCGTGTTCCCGATCTCGAACTGGACCGAGCTCGACGTGTGGCAGTACATCGCGCGCGAAAACCTCGAGCTGCCGTCGATCTACTACGCGCACCAGCGCGAGATCGTCCGCCGCAACGGACTGCTCGTGCCCGTCACGCCGCTCACGCCGATGCGCGAGGGCGAGACGAGCGAGATCGCGCAGGTGCGGTTCCGCACGGTCGGCGACATTTCCTGCACGTGCCCGGTCGAGAGCGACGCCGACGACGTCGAGAAGATCATCGCCGAGACGGCGGTGACCGAGATCACCGAGCGCGGCGCGACGCGGATGGACGACCAGACGTCGGAAGCCGCGATGGAACAGCGCAAGAAGCAAGGCTATTTCTGACGCACACGAGGACATTCACATCATGAGCATCATCGAGAACACCGAAGACCTCGGCGTGCTGCGCTTCATCACCGCAGGCAGCGTCGACGACGGCAAGAGCACGCTGATCGGCCGCCTGCTGTACGACAGCAAGGCCGTGCTGTCCGACCAGCTGTCCGCGCTGTCGCGTGCGAAGAACAAGCGCACGGTCGGCGACGAGCTCGACCTCGCGCTGCTGACCGACGGCCTCGAAGCCGAGCGCGAGCAAGGCATCACGATCGACGTCGCGTACCGCTACTTCGCGACCGCGAAGCGCAAGTTCATCATCGCCGACACGCCGGGCCACGAGCAGTACACGCGCAACATGGTGACGGGCGCGTCGACCGCGCACGCGGCGATCATCCTGATCGACGCGACGCGCGTGACGGTGGAGAACGGCGTTGCCGAACTGCTGCCGCAGACGAAGCGCCACAGCGCGATCGTGAAGCTGCTCGCGCTGCAGCACGTGATCGTCGCGATCAACAAGATGGACCTCGTCGACTACAGCGAAGCGCGCTTCAACGAGATCCGCGACGCGTACGTCGCGCTCGCGAAGCAGCTCGGGCTGACCGACGTGCGCTTCGTGCCGGTCTCGGCGCTCAAGGGCGACAACATCGTCGGCGCGAGCGAGCGCATGCCGTGGTATGCGGGCGAGCCGCTGCTCGACGTGCTCGAGTCGCTGCCGGTCGCGACGCAGGCGCACGACGCGCTGCGCTTCCCGGTGCAGTGGGTCGCGCGTCAGGACGGCAGCTCGGCCGACGACTTCCGCGGCTACATGGGCCGCATCGAGTCGGGCGAGGTGAAGGTCGGCGACGAGATCGTCGTGCTGCCGTCGAACCGTCCCGCGACGGTCGCCGAGATCATCGCGCCGGTGCCGGGCGGCACCGCGGCCGTGCCGCACGCGTTCGCGGGTCAGACGGTGACGATCCGTCTCGACGAAGACGTCGACGTGTCGCGCGGCGACATGTTCGTGACGGCCGCCGAGCCGGTCGCGCCCGCGAAGAAGCTCGAGGCGGACCTGTGCTGGTTCGACGAGACGCCGCTGTCGCCGCAGCGCAAGTACCTGCTGAAGCAGACGACGAGCACGGTGTTCGCGAAGATCGGCGGCGTCAAGCAGGTGCTCGACGTGCATACGCTGTCGCACGCGACCGACCGTCAGGACCTGAAGATGAACGACATCGGCCGCGTCGCGCTGACGCTGCAAAAGCCGATCGTGTGCGACACGTACGACGCGCATCCGGGCACGGGCGCGTTCGTGCTGATCGACGAGGCGACGCATCACACGGTCGCCGCAGGGATGATCCGGGCGTTTTCGGCGTAACCGGCATCGCGCTGCCGCCACGCGGCGGCGCGCGCCGGGAGCGTCGCCCGCATGAAGGCGAAGCGACAAACATGGGCAAGGTGTATCTGATCGGCGCAGGGCCGGGGGCGGCGGACCTCATCACGGTACGCGGCGCGCGGCTGCTCGCCGCGGCCGACGTCGTGCTGCACGACGCGCTCGTCGAGCCCGAGATGCTCGACTACGCGCCGAACGCACGCAGGATCGCGGTCGGCAAGCGCTGCGGGCAGCGCTCGACCGCGCAGCAGTTCATCAACAAGCAGATCGTCGACGCGGCGCGCGAACACGCGTGCGTGGTGCGGCTCAAGGGCGGCGATCCGATGCTGTTCGGGCGCGCGGACGAGGAAATGCGCGCGCTCGAAGCGGCCGGCATCGACTACGAGGTCGTGCCGGGCATCACGGCGGCGCTGGCCAGTGCGGCGACGCTGAAGCGCTCGCTGACGCTGCGCGGCGTCGCACGCAGCGTCGCATTCGCGACGCACAGCCGTGCGCCGGGCAGCGACGAGATTCGCGAAGCGGCGCGTGCCGACTCGATCGTCTACTACATGGGGCGCGACAGCGCGCCGGGCATCGCGCAGGAGCTGATCGACGCGGGCCGCGCGCCGACGACGCCGGTCGCGATCGTCGAGGCGTGCAGCACCGCGCGCGAGCGTACGCTGACGCTCACGCTCGCCGAGATGGCAGCCGGCGCGGCGCAGGCGTGGCTCGATCCGGCGCAGCCGAGCCTGCTGATGATCGGCGATGCGCTCGCCGAGCGGCAGCGGCAGCCGCAGCCGCAACACGCGGCGGAGGGCGGCCGGTTGCGCAACGCGGCCTGACGACGGCGCCGCCTGCGACGGCTTCGCGCCGTCCCCGAAAATACGAACGCCGGCATCTGCCGGCGTTTTTCATGGTGCGCTATGCGCTGCGCATCGCCTTTCAGGCGTCGCGTTCGAGCTGGTCGATGCAGTAGCGCGCGATCGCGTCGAGCACGCCGTCGTCTTCGCCGACGGCCGTTGCGCAGCGGATCTCGACACCGGGATGCGCGGCACGGCACGCGTCGATCAGTTGCGGCAGATCGCGCCGCACGTGGCCGCCCTGGCCGAAGAACACCGGCACGACGGTCACGCGCGTGCAGCCGGCCGCCACCTGTGCGGCAACGGCGGCGTCGAGCGACGGCGTCATCAGTTCGAGGAATGCGAGCGAGACCTGCGCGGCGCCGCCGGCGGCGCGCAGCCGCGCGGCGAGCCGCTCGAACGGCTCGGCCCAGCGCGGATCGCGCGCGCCGTGACCGAACAGGACGATGCCGTGCGAAGTCATGTCGAAACCTCCGTCGGGCGCGCGGCGCTCAGTGCCGGTCGACCCATTTCAGCGCGAACAGCCCGAGCGCGAGATAGATCAGGCCCGGCGTGGCCGCGGTGAGCGGCGCGGGCCACGTGTTCAGCGTGCCGATATGCGAGAACAGCGTATTGAGCAGCTGGAAGCTCATCCCGAGCATGATGCCGCCGAACACCTTCACACCGACCACGCCCGCACGCGTATGCAGATACGCGAACGGCAGCGACAGCACGAGCATCACGAACACCGCGAACGGATAGAGCAGTTTGCGCCACAGCGCGATGTCGTAGCGCTGCGTGTCCTGATGGTTTTCGCGCAAGTGCTGGATATAGCGGAACAGGTTGATGATCGACATGCGCTCGGGCGACACGAGCAGCACGGACAGGATCTGCGGCGTGAGATCCGAGCGCAGCCGGTATTCGGGCAGCGACACCTGCTGCGACCGGTACACGGGGTTCAGCGCATCGGGCGCTTGCCCGGCGATCGGCTGGATCGGCGTCAGTTCCGTCTCGGTCACGCCCTTGAGCAGCCAGTGGCCGGGCGGCTCGTAGCGGCCCGTCTGCGCGATGCGCACGTTCTTCAGCTGGAATTTCGCGTCGAATTCGTAGATCCGCACGTTGCTGATCGTCGAATCGGGCGCGAGGCTGCCGACGTTCACGAAACGCGTGACCTGCTCGCCGTTCTCGCGCGCGGCGAGCGTGTCCTTCACCCATACGCCGGACTGGAAGTTCGACGACACCGATGCGCCGAGCGCCTGCAGCCGCACGCGCTCGGACAGCTGGTCGGCGTACGGGCCGACGAATTCGCCGATCAGGTAGGTGACGATCACGAGCGGCACGCCGATCTTCAGCAGCGAGCGCAGCGCCTGGTTGGTCGCGAGGCCCGAGACGCGGAAGATCGTGAACTCCGAGTTCGCGGCCATTTGCGCGAACACGTAGATCGCACTGATCAGCGCGGCGACCGGGATGATCTCGTAGAAGCGCGAGGGCGTTTGCAGCGCGACGCGCAGCACCGCGTAGCCGAACTTGTAGTTGCCGTGCCCGACCGAATTCAGTTCGCTGATCAGGTCGAAGAAGAAGAACAGGCCCGAGAACGCGAACAGGATGAAGACGAACGTGACGTAGATCTGCCGCGCGAAGTACTTTTCATAGAGCCGCATCGATCATGCTCCCGAGCGGCCGAACAGCGCGCGTGTGAAAAGCGGGCGATTGCGCACCCGCAGCCAGAAGATGAACGCGACGATCGCCGCGACGACCACGTGCAGCGCGACGAGCCCGACGCCGAACGACATCTTGCCCTGCTCGATCTGCGCCTGCACGACGTTCAGCAGGTTCGAGTAGGTCAGGTAGATCAGCACGGCCATCACGAGGTTGATCGTGCGGCTGCGGCGCGGGTTCTGATAGGCGAGCGGAATGCCGAGCACCATCAGGTTGATCGCGATCAGCGGCAGGCCGGCGCGCCACGCGAATTCCGCGAGGTTGTCGCGCGTCGGGTTGCGCAGCAGCTCGGGCGTCGGCGTGCTGCTCGTGGTCGGCACGTTGACGACCGGCTTGCTCGTGATCTTCACGCCGTAGCGCTCGAACTCCATGATCTTGAAGTTCGGCTGGCCGGGCGTGCCGTCGTAGCGACGGCCGTCCTCGAGCACGACGAAGCGGTCGCCGTCCTTCGTGGTTTCGGTGTGGCCGGTCTGCGACACGACGACGTTGACCTTGCCGTTCTCGGTGGACGTGACGAAGACGTTCTGCACCTTGCTCTGGTCGGGCGTCATCTTCTCGATGAAGAACACGCGATGGTTCGACGCCGATTCGCGGAACTGGCCGGGCGCGAGCAGCGAGATCTCGTCGCGCTGCTGGAAGCGCGCCTTGATCAGCCGGCTCTGCTGGTTCGACCACGGCCAGCCGACGAACGCGAAGAACGTGATCAGCACGATGATCGGCGTCGCGAACACGCCGATCGGCTTGATGAGCCGCGTGAGGCTCACGCCCGAGGCGAGCCAGACGACCATTTCGGAGTCCCGGTACCACCGGGTCAGCACGAACAGGATCGACACGAACAGCGTGACGACGAGCATCACCGCAAGATAGCCGATGACGGTCAGGCCGATCAGCACGAGGACGTCCTTCGGGTCGACTTCGCCGGACGCGGCATAGCCGACGATGCGGATCATCATCGTCGTGAGCATGATCGTGAGCAGCACCATGAACACGGCACCAGCCGTATACGCAAGCTCGCGCTGGAGGGAGCGTTCGAAGATCATTCTTGAAGAGAAGAGGGCGGGAGGCAGCGCCCGCGTGGTGCGGCGCTCGCGCCGCCACGGGAAAAATAGCGGATAATTGCGGCTTTCATCCTTAGCCCAGATTTTATCCGAGGACAAGCGCGATGGACTTTAGCATAAAAGGCTGTGATTGGAGCAAAGGCGAGGCGAAGGGGTTCCTGACCGGGAAGTCCGACTGCATCGTGCTCGGCATCTTCGAAGCGCAGACGCTGTCGGGCGCAGCGCTGGACATCGACACGGCCACCAAGGGACTGATTTCGCGCGTCGTGAAGGCCGGCGACATGGACGGCAAGCGCGGCAAGACGCTGTTCCTGCCCGAAGTGTCGGGCATCGGCGCGTCGCGCGTGCTGCTGGTCGGCCTCGGCAAGCAGGATGCTTTCAACCAGAAAGCCTACAACGACGCCGTCACGGCCGCATGGCGCGCGCTGCTCGCGACGAAGGTCGTCCAGGTCACGTTCACGCTCGCGCAGCTGCCGGTCGACGAACGCGGCTCGGACTGGGGCGTGCGCGCGGCGATTCTCGCGCTGCGCAACGAAACCTACCGCTTCACGCAGATGAAGAGCAAGCCGGAACCGGTCTCGCATACGTTGAAGCGCGTCGTGTTCAGCGTCGAGCCGGCCGACGAGAAGGCCGCGAAGGTCGCGGTCAAGCAGGCCGTCGCGCTTGCGAACGGGATGGATCTGACCCGCGACCTCGGCAACCTGCCGGGCAACGTCTGCACGCCGACCTATCTCGCGAACACCGCGAAGCAGCTCGCGAAGGACTGGGGGATGAAGGCCGAGGTGCTCGGCCTGAAGCAGATCCAGGCGCTGAAGATGGGCTCGTTCCTGTCGGTCGCGCGCGCGTCGGTCGAGCCGCCGCAGTTCATCGTGCTGCACTATCAGGGCGCCGCCGCGAAGGCCGCGCCGATCGTGCTGGTCGGCAAGGGCATCACGTTCGACACGGGCGGCATCTCGCTGAAGCCGGGCGAAGGCATGGACGAAATGAAGTACGACATGTGCGGCGCCGGCTCGGTGCTCGGCACGATCCGCGCGGTCGCCGAGATGGGGCTGAAGCTGAACGTCGTCGGCATCATCCCGACCTGCGAGAACATGCCGGGCGGCAACGCGACGAAGCCGGGCGACGTCGTGACGAGCATGAAGGGGCTGACGATCGAGGTGCTGAACACCGACGCCGAAGGCCGCCTGATCCTGTGCGACGCGCTCACGTACGCCGAGCGTTTCAAGCCGGCCGCGGTGATCGACATCGCGACGCTGACGGGCGCGTGCATCATCGCGCTCGGCCACCACAACAGCGGGCTGTTCTCGAAGGACGACGCGCTCGCGGGCGAGCTGCTCGACGCGTCGCGCGAGGCGAACGATCCGGCATGGCGTCTGCCGCTCGACGACGAGTATCAGGATCAGCTGAAGTCGAACTTCGCGGATCTCGCCAACATCGGCGGGCGTCCGGCCGGCAGCGTGACGGCCGCCTGCTTCCTGTCGCGCTTCACCGAGAACTACCCGTGGGCGCACCTCGACATCGCGGGCACCGCGTGGAAGAGCGGGGCGGCGAAGGGCGCGACCGGCCGTCCGGTGCCGTTGCTCGCGCAGTTCCTGATCGACCGCGCCGGCCAGTAATGGCGCGAGCGACGACGATGCGGGTACGCGGGTCATGACGCGGATCGATTTCCATTCGAACGTCGGCGATTCGGTCGCGTATGCGTGCCGGCTGCTGCGCAAGGCCTACCAGGCGGGGCAGCCGGTCGTCGTGGTCGCGGAGCCCGCGCGCCTGCGCGCGCTCGACGAGCGGCTGTGGACGTTCTCGCCGCTCGACTTCATTCCGCATTGCGGCGTCGACAGCGCGCACGCGGCCGGCACGCCGATCGTGCTCGCCGCCGACCTCGACAAGGCGCCGCATTACCACGTGCTGCTGAACCTCGGCGCGGCCGTGCCCGCGCAGTTCGCGCGCTTCGAGCGGCTGCTCGAAGTGGTCGGCAATGCGCCGGACGAACTGGCCGCAGGCCGCGAACGCTATCGCTTCTACCGCGATCGCGGCTATGCGCTGAACAATTACAAGCAGGGCGGCTAGCCGAAACCGTCGACGGAGTGCTCGCGTGACACAACCCGAACCATCCTCGATTCCGACGCTGACCGACGTTCTCGTGCCGGGCAGGCCGGAACGCGCGCCGGCGCGCGAAGCCGATGTGCAGCCGCAGCCGCTGCAGCCGTCACAGCCGTCACAGCCGTCACACTCGCCGCACGACGACGCGGCGCTGCCGCTGCTGACCGACGTGCTCGTGCCGGGTGGCCCGGTGGCGGCGCCGGCTGGCGTGCCGGCCGCCGCGCCGGAAGCCGAAGCCGATCCCGAAGGCGTCGCCGTGCATCCGGTACCGACCCCCGACGTGCCGGCAGTCGAATGGCCGCCCGCCGAGGCGGCGACGGCGCGCGATGCCGATGCGCCGGCCGAGCCGGGCGCCGCGCAGCAGGTCGTCGCGCAAGACGCGGCGATGGGTGCGCCGCTGCCGTCGACATTGGCCGCCGACATGCCGTTTGCGGATGCCGCCGATGCAGCCGCCCGGTCGCCGGGCCGCCCGGCGGCTGAAGACGCGCTGCCTGAGGCCGTCGTGCCGGCCGCCGACGCGCCGGCGGCGGTGCTGACGGCCGAGGATGCGCAGCATATCGCCGAGCGCCTGCGCAACCGTCTGACCGCCTATCTGACCGGCGCGGGGCGCGACGCGATCGAAGCGCGCTGCCGCGAGGCGCTGCACGACCATTCGGCGTGGCTGGTCGGCCAGATCACGCGCGAAGTGGCGCTGGCACTCGAAACCGAGGTGATGGACTGGGTGCGCGACGCGGTCGACGAGGAAATCGCGCGGCGCCGCGGCACGCGTTCCGACTGAACGGCGGGCGGGCCACGCCGGCGCAACGGCGATGCGGCCGCATGTCGAGCGCGCCGCAGCCGGTTTTCATCCGATTCGGATCAGTGCAGCGACATCACCCATTGCGCGAGCGTATGCGCTTCGGCGCTCGTCAGCTGCGTATTGGCGGGCATCGGCACGGTCCCCCACACGCCGACGCTGCCCTTCACGATCGACTGCGCGAGATAGTCAGCCGCATCGCCGCGCGGCGCATAGCGGCGCGCGATGTCGTGGAACGACGGGCCCATCAGCGGCTTGCCGACCGCATGGCAGGCCATGCAGTTCTTGCGTTGCGCGAGCGTCAGTCCGTCGGCCTGCTGCGCCGACGCGGCCGCCGCGCCGCCGGCCAGCAGCGTCGCGAGCAGCGCGCGCAATATCGTTTGTTTCATGCGGTTCTCCGCCGGCGGCACGGCCGGCTTCACGGTCCGCGCATTATAAGAGCAAAGAAGACGCCGGTTCGGCGCGCGGCGGGCGGGGCGGGGACGGACGGACTGCCGCACCGCCGCACCGCCGAAAACAGCCCGCATGACGCGGCCGCACGTTACCCCGTGACCGCACCCCGATTCGCCGGCCGTGCGAGCGCGGCATACTTGGCGAGCACGCCGCGCGTGTAGCGCGGCGCCGGCTGCTTCCATGCGGCGCGGCGGCGCGCGAGTTCCGCATCGTCGACGTTCAGCTGCAGCAGCAGCTTATGCGCGTCGATCGTGATCGAGTCGCCTTCCTGCACGAGCGCGATCGTGCCGCCGACGAACGCCTCGGGCGCGACGTGGCCGACGACCATCCCCCACGTACCGCCGGAGAAACGACCATCGGTGATGAAGCCGACCGATTCGCCGAGCCCCTTGCCGATGATCGCCGACGTCGGCGCGAGCATTTCCGGCATGCCGGGCCCGCCTTGCGGGCCGAGATAGCGCAGCACGAGCACGTCGCCGGCGCGGATCTTGTCGCCGAGGATCGCGTCCATCGCGCTTTGCTCGTCGTCGAACACGCGCGCCGGGCCCGTGATCACCGGGTTCTTCAGGCCGGTGATCTTCGCGACCGCGCCGTCCTCGGCGAGATTGCCCTTCAGGATCGCGAGATGGCCTTCCTTGTACAGCGCGCGCTCGATCGGGAAGATCACCTGCTGATCGGCGCGCGGCACGGACGGCACGTCCTTCAGCTCTTCGGCGATCGTGCGGCCGGTGATCGTGACGCAGTCGCCGTGCAGCAGGCCCGCATCGAGCAGGATCTTCAGCACCAGCGGAATGCCGCCCGCACGGTGCAGGTCGGTCGCGACATACTGGCCCGACGGCTTCAGGTCGCAGATCACCGGCACGCGCTTGCGGATCCGCTCGAAGTCGTCGATCGTCCAGTCGACCTCGGCCGCATGCGCGATTGCGAGATAGTGCAGCACCGCATTGGTCGAGCCGCCGGTCGCCATGATCAGCGACACCGCGTTCTCGATCGACTGCTTCGTGATGATGTCGCGCGGCTTCAGGTCGCGCTTCACCGCTTCGACGAGCACACGCGCCGATTCGGCCGCCGAATCGACCTTTTCCTGATCGGGGTTCGCCATCGTCGACGAGTACATCAGCGACATGCCGAGCGCCTCGAACGACGAGCTCATCGTGTTCGCGGTGTACATGCCGCCGCACGAGCCCGACGTCGGGCACGCGTTGCGCTCGATGCCCTCGAAATCCTCGTCCGACATACGCCCGGCCGTGAATTCGCCGACCGCCTCGAACGCCGAGACGATCGTCAGATCCTTGCCTTTCCAGTGGCCGGGGCGAATCGTCCCGCCGTACACGTAGATGCCCGGCACGTTCAGCCGCGCGAGCGCGATCATCCCGCCCGGCATGTTCTTGTCGCAGCCGCCGACCACCACGACGCCGTCCATCCATTGGCCCTGCACGCAGGTCTCGATGCAGTCGGCGATCACCTCGCGCGACACGAGCGAATACTTCATCCCTTCGGTGCCCATCGACATGCCGTCCGAGATCGTGGGCGTGCCGAAGATCTGCGGATTCGCGCCGGCCGCCTTGATCGCCTCGACGGCCGCGTCGGACAGGCGCTGCAGCCCCGCGTTGCACGGCGTGATCGTCGAATGCCCGTTGGCGATGCCGATCATCGGCTTGTCGAAATCTTCCTTCTGATAGCCGAGGGCGTAATACATCGAACGGTTCGGCGAGCGGGCGACGCCTTGCGTGATGTGCTTCGAGCGACGGTTGTACGACATGGGGAGCTCCATCGATTGTTGTGGGGCCGGACCGATCGCGCGGGTGCGCCGTGCGGTGCGGCTCGAACAAGGATGGCGTTTCCGTTTTCGCGTGTCCAATATATTATTTGTCGCTTATTAAGTGCTTTTGCGAATGAGTGAGCGATGGCCGAACCGACGCCCGACCTGCGCCAGTGGCGCTATTTCGTGACCGTCGCCGACGAGCGGCATTTCGGCCGCGCGGCCGAGCGGCTGTCGATCACGCAGCCGCCGCTGTCGCAGGCGATCCGCGCGCTCGAGGACGCACTCGGCGTCGCGCTGTTCGCCCGCACGAAGCGCTCGGTCGCGCTGACGGCGGTCGGCGCGGCGCTGCTGCCCGACGTGCGGCGCCTCCTCGCGGCGGCCGATGCGCTGCCGCCGCTTGCGCGGCGCCTCGCGCGCGGCGAGGCCGGTTCGCTCGCGCTCGCGTTCGTCTCGACGGCCGACTACGGGCTGCTGCCGTCGCTGCTGCGCGCATTCGGCGCGCGCTATCCGCAGGTGCGCCTGCAACTCGCGGAAGCGACGAGCGACGTGCAGATCGACGAGCTCGTCGCGGGCCGCATCGACGCGGGGCTCGTGATTCCGCCCGTGCCGCCGCGTCATGCGGCCGGGCTGTCGTATCTGCCGGTCGTGCGCGAGCCGCTCGTCGTCGCGATGCCGGCGGGCGCGTCCGACGCGTCGGACGCGCCCGTGCACCTCGCCGAGATCGCCGCGCTGCCGCTCGTGATCTTTCCGCGCCGTTTGGCGCCCGGCTTTTATGACATCATTACGGGCTGCTACGGCGCGGCCGGCGCGATACCGCGCATCGGCCAGGAGGCGATCCAGATGCAGACGATCGTCAGCCTCGTGTCGGCCGGCATGGGCGTCGCACTGGTGCCGCAATCGCTGCGTAACCTGCGGCGCACCGGCGTGGTCTACCGGCCGCTCGCCGGCGACGCGCCCGTCGTCGAGACGGGCCTCGTCTGGCGCACCGGCGACGTGAGCCCCGTGCTGGCCGCGTTCATCGAGGTCGTGCGTGCGCAGGCGCTCGCCGCCTGACGTGAACGATGGCGCGCGTGTGCCGTCCAATGCGCGGTGCCGCGCGTCGGCGGGCGCCGTGCCGCATTCGAAAACTTCATCGCTAATCCATGATCATTCACCCGAATTTCGACCCCGTTGCGATCCACCTCGGGCCGCTGGCCGTGCGCTGGTACGGCCTCATGTATCTCGTCGGCTTCATCGCGGCGATCGTCGTCGGCCGGATCCGGCTGAAGCTGCCGCACGTCGCTGCGCAGGGCTGGACCGCGAAGGACATCGACGACATGCTGTTCTACGGCGTGCTCGGCACCGTGCTCGGCGGCCGGCTCGGCTACGTGCTGTTCTACAAGGCCGGCTTCTACCTGTCGCATCCGCTCGACGTGTTCAAGGTGTGGGAAGGCGGGATGTCGTTTCATGGCGGCTTTCTCGGCGTGACGCTCGCGATGGTGCTGTTCGCATGGCAGCGCAAGCGCCACTGGCTGCAGGTGACCGACTTCGTCGCGCCGATGGTGCCGACGGGGCTCGCCGCGGGGCGGCTCGGCAACTTCATCAACGGCGAGCTGTGGGGCCGCGTGACCGATCCGGGCGCGCCGTGGGCGATGCTGTTTCCCGGCGCGATGCGCGACGATGCGGCATGGCTGCCGAAGCATCCGGAGCTCGTCGAGAAGTGGCATCTCGCCGACGTGTTCATGCAATACCAGATGCTGCCGCGTCATCCGTCGCAGCTCTACGAAATCGCGCTCGAAGGGATCGCGCTGTTCTTCGTGCTGTTCTTCTTCGCGCGCAAACCGCGGCCGATGGGCGCCGTCTCCGCGCTGTTCCTGATCGGCTACGGCCTCGCGCGCTTCACCGTCGAATTCGCGCGCGAGCCCGACGATTTCCTCGGTCTGCTTGCACTCGGGCTGTCGATGGGGCAGTGGCTGTCGCTGCCGATGATCGTCGCGGGCATCGCGCTGATGGTGTGGGCGTATCGGCGCCGCCGCACGGCCGCGGCCGCCGCGTAACGCGAGCCGATGCGGCGCCGATGCGCGCAAGCGCGCGTATCGGCATCGCGCAACAAAAAACGCCGGCCTGCGGGCCGGCGTTTTTGCATGTTGCTGGCGCGGCGCGACCCGCGCGCTACGGTTACTTCATCTGCACGGAACCGTTGACCGTCACCGACACGGTCGCCTTGCCGCCTTCGACCGCGATCGGTGCGCTCATCTTCGCGCTGTCCATCGGTGCGGCGGCCATCGCCATCATCCGCGGATACGGCTGCACGTTGCGGCCGCTGCCGACGTTCACGTCGCGGATCGTATAGCTGCTGTAGCCGAACGCTTTTGCCGCCTCGTCCGCGCGCGCACGGAACGACTTGATCGCTTCGGTCGTGAGCTTCTGCTCGGCCGCACGCTGCGCTTCCGGCGACAGCGAGAACTCGACGTTCGCGACCTGCATCAGATTCGACAGCTGGCCCGCGAGCTTCGACGCCGCCGCGAAATCGCGCGATTCGAGCACGACTTCCGTGCGGCCGCGCCATGCGGAGATCTTGCCGTCGCGATCGGTGCTCGGATAGACGGAGAACGCGCCGGTGTGCGCGGATACGCCCGACACGCCCTTCGCCTGCGCGAGCGCGGCGTCGGCGCGCTGATTCAGCGCGGACGTCAGGCTGCCCGGATCCTTCGCCTGTTGTTCGTAGAACAGCGTGATGTGGATGATGTCCTGCGGCACGTCGGCGCTCGCCTGCGACGACAGCGACAGCACGCCGGCCGGTTCCGGGAAGTGAGGATTCACGGCCTGCGCGTGCGCGGCAGGCGACGCAAGCGTCAACGCGACGGGAACGGCGGCGGCGAGCGCGAGCGACAGCGCGACGGCGGATTTCTTGGTCATTGTTGGACTCTCCTTATGCGAGGGCGCGCACGCGGTTCGCGCGTGCGCGACGCGGGCTGGCCGCGCAACGAAAACGCTGCCGCACCCGATCGGCCCGGCAGCGGATGCTTAGGCCGCGCGAGCGCGTTGCGAGTTCCGCCGCGGCGACGCGAGCTGACGGGATTTGACGTTCGACAACGTCACTTCATCAGCTTTTCGGTGATGAATTTCCATTCGGCGCGCGTGACGGGCGTGATCGACAGCCGATTGCCGCGCGCGAGCACGCGCATGTCGGCCAGCTCGTCATGCTCGCGCAGCGCGGCGAGCGATACGAGCGGCGTCTTCTTCACGAAGCGCACGTCGACGAGCAGCCAGCGCGGCGATTCCGGCGACGATTTCGGATCGTAGTACGGGCTCTTCGGATCGAATTGCGTGGGATCGGGGTAGGGCGTCGACGCGACTTCGGCGAGACCCGCGATGCCCGGCTCGGGGCAGCTCGAGTGATAGAACAGCACGCCGTCGCCGATCTTCATCGTGTCGCGCATGAAATTGCGCGCCTGATAGTTGCGCACGCCGGTCCACGGCAGCGTGCGTTGCGGGGCGTGCGCGAGATCGTCGATGCTCGCTTCGTCCGGTTCGGACTTCATCAGCCAGAATTGCATGGATCGTAATCGACGCAAAAAGAGGCAGTGTGAGGGCGCTCGCGATCGGCGCGTGCACGCGTGGCCGCGATGGCGCGCGTGCGCAGGCGATACGCAGACGGACCCTGAAAAAGGAAACGGCATCGGGACTCGCCCGATGCCGTTGGATAGGCCCCCGCCTTAGCCGCTAGGCCGGCATCCTGAACCTGAGGTTCAGAATTGGTCGCAGTTAGCAGCACTTCGGGTACATCAGACAGAGTGACGCGCGCGCCCGTGCTACAAATTTCCGCAACCGTGCACATGGCATTGGTTCAAGGAATATATGACCTTGGCGAACCAGGCAGGGAAGCTGACTGAACTGTGAATCGTTGCGCCAATTTGACCACCGTTGATCGTGGAGATCAAGGGGAATCGACGCATCGATTCGAAGATTTATTGCGTCTCGTGCTGTGCGAGCACCGCACCGAGTTGTTCGTTCATCTGGCGCATTGTACGCCGGATTTCCTCGGCCGGAAATGCTTCACCGTGCCGCACGCTCGTTTGCAGTCGCAGCAATTCCGACGCGAGCGACAGCGCGGCCATGACCGCAATGCGATCGGTGCCGCGCACCGAGCTGTTGGCGCGGATCTTCGACATTTCCGCGTCGACGCGCGCGACCGCTTCGAGCAGCGCCGCTTCCGTTTCGGCCGAGCAGGCGAGACGATAACTCTGACCGAGAATGGAGACTTCGATCTGCTTCGTGCTCATGCATGTTCTCCGTGGCTGGCCGCGTCGTCGCTATCGGTGTGCGCCTGCGCATCCAGCAGGTCGAGCTGGTTGTCGGCTTGCTCCGCGCTCTTCGTGCGCGGCAGCTTTTCGAGGATCGCGTTCAGTTTGACTTGCGCGTCGTCGATCTTCGCCGACAGCGTGTCGCGTTCGGCCTCGAGCGCATTGCGTTCGTCGCGCAGCTGCGCGAGTTCCGCACGCACCGCTTCCGCTTCCGCGCGCAGTTGCGCGACCTGCTCCTCGAGCGCGAGCCGTTCCGAGTGATAGCGCTTGTTCAGCGAAATCAGCCGGCCAATATTTTGAGATAGGGTTTCGAGTTCGTTGAGCATCTGCTGCGTCCTCTAAAGACCCAGCATTTTAGCGCGGAATAACGCGCATTCCGACATCTGTAACGTTTCCAGTCGTAACACCCCTGCTTCTTGCTGCGAATCCGCGGATCGTGCGCGGGATTCGCGCTTGGCAGGCGCGATTCTTGACGCTCGCGCGGCCCGCTCCTAAACTGGCGCCGCCTCGGTGCTCGCGCGTGACACGCGCGGTTAAACGGGAAGCAGGAATGCGCGCGTTCGCCGGGACGCCGCTCACCTGCGCTGCCCCCGCAACGGTAAGCGGCCGCGTCGTTCGATGCAGGCCGGCTCGGGCGCGTTTCGCGTGCAATGCACGCAAGCGCGGGCCACTGCGCGTTCGTTCGCGCGGGAAGGCGAGCCGGTGCGCCGCCAGCCCGGATACCGGCCGAGGCGGGAAGCCCGTGCGGGCTTCGTGACGCGCGGCCTGCGGGGAGGCGGGACGCGCAGTGCTTCACGGGACTTTCTTCGATGCCGACCCCAATCGTCCGCCTGGCGCCGCGTGCCGCGTGCGGCTTCGCCGTTCGCTGCGGCGGCGTTCGTGCTCGCGTCTGCGCTTGCGCCGGTGCGTGTGCATGCGTGCGGGGCGGGCGCCATGGTGCGCGTCGCTCTGTGGGCGGCGGCCGCTCCCGTGCAGCGGCGCCGCAGCATCGACCTTGGCTCGCGCACGCGGCCACATGCTCGAGCTGCGGCCGACGTCGGCGCGGCAGCGTCGATGCCGGCGCTTTCCTCTATATTGCGCAGATCGTGCGCGGCCGCCGCGCCGCGCACCTCGCTTCGCCAACCCGCCCGACAAGGACGATTCGTTTGCCGATTACCGTGACTTCCCGCGCCGCCGCGCCCGTGCCGGCTGCGGCCATCGCGCGCATTCGCGTGCACATGCAGCGCGCGGCATGCCGTTCGCGGTGCGCCGCATGAACGCGCGTCGCGCCGCCGCGATCTGGGCCGCGCTCGCGGTAGCCGCCGTGCTGCTGCTCGTCGCGTCGCTGTCGATCGGCAGCGTGCCGATGTCGCCGTGGCAGGCGCTCGCTGCACTCGTGCCGCACGGCAGCGACGCGACGGGCGATGCCGCGCTGTTCGCCGACATCGTGCGCACGCTGCGGCTCCCGCGTGCGTTGGCCGGCTTCGCATGCGGCGCGTTGCTCGCGCTCGCCGGCGCGCTGCTGCAGGTGCTGCTGCGCAATCCGCTCGCGGAACCGTACGTGCTCGGCGTGTCGGGCGGCGCGGCCGGCTTCGCGCTCGTCGCGATGATTGCCGGCGGCGCGTGGTGGCTCGTCGATGCATCGGCGTTCGCCGGTGCGCTCGTGTCGATCGCGCTCGTGCTCGGGCTCGCGCGTCGCGAACTGTGGCGCGGCGAATCGCGCGACGCATCGCCGCGGCTGCTGCTGACCGGCGTCGTGATCGCCGCCGGCTGGGGCGCGCTCGTCACGCTGCTGCTGTCGATCGCGCCCGATGCGCGGCTGCGCGGCATCCTGTTCTGGTTGACCGGCGATCTGAACGGCGCGAGCGCGCCGTGGTTCGCCTGGGGTGCGTTGCTGCTCGCGGCGGCCGTCGCGCTGCCGGCCGCGCCGCAGCTGAATGTGCTGCTGCGCGGCGACGCGGCGGCGCTCGCGCTCGGGGTGCCGGTCGCGCGGCTGCGCGTGCGCGTCTATCTCGCCGCATCGCTCGCCGCCGCGGCCGCGGTCACGACGGCCGGCACGATCGGCTTCGTCGGCCTCGTCGTGCCGCACGCGCTGCGGCTCGCGTTCGGCAACGATCAGCGCATGCTGTTGCCCGCCGCGATGCTCGCGGGCGGCAGCGGCGTGATGGCGGCCGACCTGCTCGCGCGCAGCGCGATCGCGCCCGCGCAATTGCCGGTCGGCGTGATGACCGCGCTGATCGGCGTGCCGGTGTTCCTGTGGATGTTGCTGAGGAGGCCGACACGATGACGGCGGCCATATTCGATGCCGCAGAACAAGGCGCCTACGCGGCGCGCGACCTGACGCTGAAGGCCGGCGCACGCACGCTGCTGGCGGCGTTCACGCAGGTGTTCCGGCCCGGCGAAATCTGGTGCGTCGCGGGCCCGAACGGCGCCGGCAAGACGACGCTGCTCGCGACGCTGGCGGGGCTGCGGCCGCCGGCCGGCGGCAATGTCGAGATCGACGGCCGGCCGTTGTCCGCATGGCCGCCCGCGCAACTCGCGCAGCGCCGCGCGCTGATGCCGCAGCAACTGCACGACGCATTCAGCGCGACGGTGTTCGACACGGTGCTGCTCAACCGCTTTCCGTATCTCGGCGGCTGGGGCTGGGAGCGCGACGGCGACCGCGAGGCGGCGCGCGCCGCACTCGCGACGTTCGGTCTCGGTGCGCTCGCCGGGCGCGACGTGCTGTCGCTGTCGGGCGGCGAGCGGCAGCGCGTCGCGCTGGCCGCGACGCTGTGCCAGGACGCGCCGCTGATGCTGCTCGACGAGCCGCTCGCGCATCTCGATCTGCATCACCAGATCGACTGCCTGACCGCGCTGACCGACTGGGTTCGCGCGCGGCCGCGCACGGTGCTGTTCTCGTGCCACGACCTGAATCTCGCGCGACGTTTCGCGACGCACGCGCTGCTGCTCGACGGCCGCGGCCAGGCATGGTCGGGGCCGGTATGCGACGTGCTCACGCCCGAACGGGCGAGCGACGCGTTCGGTTATCCGCTCGTGCTGATCCGTGAAAACGGCCGCGATGCATTGCTGCCCGCGTGGCCCGAGCGACGCGCATGATTTTCATTGTTCCCGCGTACGGCGCAAGCCGTGCCGACGAGGCTTCCCTTCGATGACCACTCCGACCGAATTCCTTCCGCCGATCGCGCCGCTCGACGAAGCGCTGCGCAAGCGCCTGCAGCACGTGATCGACCATAAGACGAAGCCGCCCGGCAGTCTCGGCCAGCTCGAGGCGCTCGCGTTGCAGATCGGGCTGATCCAGCGCACCGAGCAACCGCGCGTGCAGCGTCCGGCGATGATCGTGTTCGCCGGCGATCACGGGATCGCGGTCGAAGGCGTGAGCCCGTATCCGCAATCGGTGACCGCGCAGATGGTCGCGAACTTTCTCGCCGGCGGCGCGGCGATCAATGCGTTCTCGGGCGTCGCGCAAAGCGAGCTCGAGATCGTCGATGCGGGCGTCGCGTCGCCGTTGCCGGCGTCCGAGCGGCTCGTGTCGCTGCCGATCGGCCGCGGCACGCGCAATTTCGCGGTCGAGCCGGCGATGACGCGCGACGATGCGATGGCGGCGCTCGCGGCCGGCGCGGCGCGCGTGCGTCATCATGCGGCGCTCGGCACGAACGTGATCGGCTTCGGCGAGATGGGGATCGCGAACACGTCGGCGGCCGCGTGCCTGATGAGCCGCCTGCTCGACGTGCCGATCGACGCGTGCGTCGGACGCGGCACCGGTCTCGACGATCAGGGCCTCGCGCACAAGCGCGCGGTACTTGCGCGTGCGCTCGCGCGGCACTCGCACGCGGTCGCGCCGCTCGACGTGCTCGCGACGTTCGGCGGTTTCGAGATCGCGATGATGACGGGCGCGTACCTCGCGGCCGCGAGCGAGCGGATGACGATCCTCGTCGACGGCTTCATCTCGACGTCCGCGCTGCTCGTCGCCGAGCGGCTCGCGCCGGGCGTGCGCGACTACTGCGTGTTCTCGCACGCATCGCACGAGGCCGGCCACCGGCGAATGCTCGAGCATTTCGGGGCGAAGCCGCTGCTCGCGCTCGACCTGCGGCTCGGAGAAGGGACGGGCGCCGCGCTCGCGCTGCCGCTCGTGCGTGCGGCCGCCGCGTTTCTCGCCGAGATGGCGAGCTTCGAATCCGCAGGCGTCGACAATCGTGATGCGTGAGCCGGCCCGCGGCGTGCGCGCGGAAGTGCGGTATTTCTTCGTCGCGCTCGGCTATTTCACGCGCGTGCCGGTGCCGAAGGCGATCGGCTACGCGGCCGGCGATCTCGACCAGGCCGCGCGCTATTTCCCGCTCGTCGGCGCCTGCGTCGGCGCGTGGGGTGCGCTCGTCTATCTCGCCGCGCTGCGCGTGCTGCCGGCGTCGATCGCTGTCGGGCTGTCGATGGCCGCGACCTTGCTTGCGACGGGCGCGTTTCACGAGGACGGTCTCGCCGACAGCTGCGACGCGTTCGGCGGCGGCTATACGCGCGACGACGTGCTGCGCATCATGCACGACTCGCGGATCGGCACGTTTGGCGCGGTCGCGCTGATCGTCGCGCTCGGCCTGAAGTGGCAGGCGCTGGCCGCGATGCCGCCGCTGCGCGCGGCGTGGACGATGATCGCCGCGCATGCGGCGAGCCGCGCGGCGGCGGTGAGCCTGCTGCTGTCGCTCGACTACGTGCGGCCCGAAGGCAAGGCGAAGCCGGTCGCGCAGCGGATGAATGCGCGCGCCGCGTGCATGGCGGCCGCATTCGGTCTGCCGTGGCTGTTCTGGCCGGACTGGCGTGCGGGCGTCGCGGCGCTCGTCGCACTCGCGCTCGTGCGCGCGTGTGCGGCGCGCTATTTCGTGAAGCGGATCGGCGGCTATACGGGCGACTGTCTCGGCTTCGCGCAGCAGGCGAGCGAGCTCGCGATCTATCTGGTGATGCTCGGATGGATGTCGTCCTGATCCGTCATCCGGCCGTCGCGGTCGCGTCGGGCGTCTGCTACGGACGCACGGACGTGCCGCTCGCCGGCTCCGCCGACGCGGCCGCGCGCCTGCTGCACGATCGGCTGAGCGCGCTCGGCGCGCCGCTGCCCGCGTGCATCGGCACGAGTCCGCTCATGCGCTGCGCGACGGTCGCCGACCGGCTCGCGCACGCGTGCGGCGTGCCGTGCGAACGCGACGCCGGCTGGCAGGAACTCGATTTCGGCGCGTGGGAAATGCAGCGCTGGAACGACATCGATCGTGCGGCGCTCGATGCATGGGCCGCCGATCTGATGCATGCGCGTGCGCACGGCGGCGAAAGCGTCGCGCAGTTTGCCGCACGCGTCGCGCAACGCGCGGACGCGATCGCGCGGCTCGGCCTCCCGCAATGGATCGTCACGCATGCGGGCGTGATTCGCGCGTTCGCGTCGCATGTGTTGCGCGTACCGCTCGACACGCTGCTCGCGCGGCCCGTGCCGACGGGCGGCATCGTCTGGCTGCGAGCGGACGATGGCGGCGATGCGTGGGACGTCGTGCAATGGGACGACGCGTAGCGCGGTATCGGCACGGCATGCGGCGGCATCACGCGCCGGCGCGCAGGACAGCGGCCGCGATCGTCTTTCAGTGCGCCGGCCGGCGCGTGCGTGCAACCTCGAGGTCGGTACAGAGCGCGGCTGCGCCGTCCGCGATGCGCGGCGCGGGCCGCGTCAGCAGATCGCCGTCGATCGCGAACAGGTTGTTGCGCGCGACGGCCGTCATCGCGGGCCATGCACGCCAGCGTTCGAGGCTCGGCAGCGCCTGATCCGAGCGCGTCGCGCCGCCGCTCGTCGTCACGATCGCTTCCGGATTCGCGGCGAGCACCGCTTCGTCGGTGACGGTCGGCACGAGCGGCTTCAGCGACGCGAACACGTTGCGGCCGCCGCACAGCGCGATCACGTCGCTGATCAGATGCGTGCCGTTCAGCGTCATCAGCGGCCGGTCCCATGCCTGGAAGAACACCGTGACGGGCGCGCGCGCCGCGTAGCGTGCGCGCAGGGCCGCGATGTCGCGCTCGAACGACGCGGCCGCCGCATCGGCGGCCGGCTGCGTGCCGAGCAGCGTGCCGAGCCGGCGTAGCGACGACGCGATGTCGTCCAGATGCTTCGGATCGCTGAAGAACAGCGGAATGTGCAGCGCACGCAGCGCATCGGTCTGTCGCTCGGCATTGCCGTGCCGCCAGACGACGATCAGATCCGGCCGCAGCGCGGCGATCCGCTCGAGGTCGAGCGCCTTGTTGTCGCCGACGCGCGGCACCGACTTCGCGGCCGGCGGATAGTCGCTGTACGTGACGGTGCCGACGAGCTTCGCGCCGCCGCCCGCTGCGTACACGAGTTCGGTCACGTGCGGCGCGAGGCTGATCACGCGTTGCGCGGGCGCGGGCAGCGTCACGGTCAGGCCGGCGTCGTCGCGTGCGCTGACGTCCGCGTGTACGAGCGGTGCATGCGCGAGCAGCGCGAGCATGGCTGCGGGCAGCAGCCGGCGAAACGGGCGGCTGTTCATGCGGATGCGCGCTCCAGCATCGGCACGCATTGCGCGAGCGCGTCGGCGATGCGCTGCCATTCGGCTTCGCTGCCCGGCAGCCCGATGCGCACGCTCGACGGCTGCGCGAAGTAGCGCGTCCAGATGCCGCGCGTCGCGAGCGCCGCGTGCAGCGCCGCCGCGCGCGTGTCGTCGGTCCAGCTGTACAGCGGCGTCGCGCGCACCGCGAAGCCGTGCGTGCGCAGCAGCGCGGCGAGTCGCGCGCCGTCGGCCGCGAGCCGTTCGCGCGCGGCGGCCTGCCAGGCGCGATCGGCGAACGCGGCGGCGACCGCGTGGCGCGCGGGACCGCCGACCGTCCACGCGCCGAGCAGCGCGCGCAGCGCGCCGATTTGCGCGGGGTGCGCGAGCACGAAGCCCGTGCGGATGCCGGCCAGACCGAAGAACTTGCCGACCGAGCGCAGCACGACGAGACCGGGCCGATCGGCGTAAGGCGCGAGCGAATCGACGGCGCCGGTATCGGCAAACGCTTCGTCGACGATCAGCGTGCCGCCGCGCGCAGCGAGTTGCGCATGCCAGCCGAGCAGGCGCTCGACGGAAACCGTTTCGGCGGTCGGATTGTTCGGGTTGCCGACGATCGCATGGCGCAGCGTGGCCGGCAGCGTGTCGGCGGCGATGTCGAGCGGCACGACGCGATGGCCGTGCCGCGCGAATGCCGGCGCATATTCGCCGTATGCGAGCGGCGCGACGCCGGCGTCGCCGGGCGGCAGCAGCGCGGGCAGCGCGCGGATCGCAGCCTGGCTGCCGGCGACGGGCAGCACGTGCGCGTCGTCGCGCGCGCCGTAGTAGCGCGCCGCGCAGCCGGCAAGACCGTCGCCGTCGTCGGGCAGCCGCCGCCATGCGTCGGCCGGCACCGGCGGCACCGGGTAGCCGAGCGGATTGATGCCGGTCGACAGGTCGAGCCATGCATCGTAGGGAATGCCGTAGCGGCGCGCGGCTTCGTGCAGATTGCCGCCGTGCGCGATCGGAGTATCAGACATGATGAGCGGCCATGACGAGCGCGGCGCTCGCGACGAGCAGCGCGAGCCACAGTGCAAGCGTGCGCGTGACGAGCGAGAGCGCGGCGACGACGTGCGCGGCCGTCGCGTGTGCGCCGGTACCGAGCGCGGGGCGATCCTCGAGCGCGCCGTGATAGACGGCCGGGCCGCCGAGCCGCACGTTCAGGCTGCCCGCGCCGGCCGCCATCACGGGGCCCGCGTTCGGGCTGTCCCAGCGGTGCGCCTGCGTGCGCCAGCAGCGCCAGGCGGCGGCCGTGTCGCCGAGCAGCGCGTAGCTCGCTGCGGTCAGACGCGCGGGGATCCAGTTCAGCGCGTCGTCGATGCGTGCGGCGGCCCAGCCGAACGTCGCGAAGCGTGGCGTGCGGTAGCCCCACATCGCGTCGAGCGTGTTCGCGAGGCGGAACAGCAATGCGCCCGGGCCGCCCGCGACGACGAACCAGAACAGCGCGCCGAAGATCGCATCGTTGCCGTTTTCGAGCGCCGATTCGACGGCCGCGCGCGACAGCGCTTCTTCGTCGGCCGCACTCGTGTCGCGCGACACGATGCGCGCGGTCAGCGTGCGCGCGGCGTCGAGGTCGTGGCGCAGCAGCGCGGCGGCGATCGGCGCGACATGGTCGGCGAGGCTCTTCGCGCCGAGCGCGAACCAGAGCAGCGCGACGTGCAGCGCGGCCGCGAGCGGCCACGGCAGTGCGGCCGTGAGCAGGGCGGCGAGCACGACCGGCGGCACGACGGCCGCCGCCCATGCGGCCACGCCGGCGACGCGACCGCGCCGGCCGGTGTTCAGCGCGGCCTCGATGCGCGCCGCGAGCCGTCCGAACGCGACGAGCGGATGCCAGCCGGCCGGCTCGCCGAATACGCGGTCGACGAACGCGGCCGCGACCGCGAGCATCGCGACGATCGGCAGCGACAGCATCAGCATGTCGGCGCTCCGGGCTTGATGTCGAGCGGCAGGCCCGCGACGAGCAGCGTCACGCGCGTCGCGAGCGCCGCGATGCGCTGGTTCAGCCGCCCGAGTTCGTCGACGTAGCGGCGCGTGACCGAGCCGAGCGGCACGACGCCGAGGCCGATCTCGTTGCTGACGACGATCACCTTCGCGCGCGCGCCGCGCAGCGCCGCGTCGAGCGCATCGACGTGCACCGCGTAGCGTGCCGCGTCGAGCGCATCGACGTGCACCGCGTAGCGTGCCGCGTCGAGCGGTTCGCCGTCGGCCGGGCACAGCAGGTTCGCGAGCCACAGCGTCAGGCAGTCGACGAGCAGGCATGCGCGCGGATCGTCGAGTTGCGCGAGCGTCTCGGCGAGCGCGACCGGCGCATCGGCGAAGCCCCAGTCCGCGGGCCGGCGCGCGCGATGGTGCGCGATGCGGCTCGCGAATTCGGCATCGTCGGCCGTCGCGGCGGCCGTTGCGATGTAGGTGACGGGGCGGCCGCTGTCGGCGGCGAGCCGTTCGGCGTAGGCGCTCTTGCCCGAGCGCGCGCCGCCGAGAACGAAGGTGAGGTCGTGCGGAATCATCGCGTGATTGTAACGGCGCCGCGCGTCGCGACGCGGGCGATAATGCCGCCTTTGCGTCGCTCCGGATTTTTCTCACGATGAATGCACCCGACCTGCTGCCGCGCGGCACGCTGATGATCCAGGGCACGACGTCCGACGCGGGCAAGAGCACGCTCGTCGCGGGCCTGTGCCGCCTTGCGTGCCGTGCCGGCGTGCGCGTTGCGCCGTTCAAGCCGCAGAACATGGCGCTCAACAGCGCGGTCACGGCCGACGGCGGCGAGATCGGCCGCGCGCAGGCGCTGCAGGCGCTGGCCGCGGGCGTCGCGCCGCATACGGATTTCAATCCGGTGCTGCTGAAGCCGACCAGCGATCGCGGCGCGCAGGTGATCATCCACGGCAAGGCGCGCGCGAACCTGAACGCGCGCGCGTATCACGACTACAAGCCGGTCGCGTTCGATGCGGTGCTCGAATCGTACGCGCGGCTGCGCGCGGGTTACGACGCGGTGATCGTCGAAGGTGCCGGCAGCCCGGCCGAGATCAACCTGCGCGAAGGCGACATCGCGAACATGGGCTTTGCCGAGCGCGTCGACTGTCCGGTCGTGCTGGTCGCCGACATCGACCGCGGCGGCGTGTTCGCGCATCTCGTCGGCACGCTCGCATGCCTGTCGGACAGCGAGCGCGCGCGCGTGCGCGGCTTCGTGATCAACCGCTTCCGCGGCGATATCGCGCTGCTGGAGCCGGGCCTCGACTGGCTGCGCGCGCAGACGGGCAAGCCGGTGTTCGGCGTGCTGCCGTACCTGCACGGGCTGCTGCTCGATGCCGAGGACATGCTGCCCGCGCAGGCGCGCAGCGCGGCCGCGCGCAGCGACGCGGGCGTGCTGCGCGTCGTCGTGCCGGCGCTGCCGCGCATCAGCAATCACACCGACTTCGATCCGCTGCGCGCGCATCCACAGGTCGAATTCACCTACTGGAAGAGCGGCCCCGTGCCGAACGCCGACCTGCTGATCCTGCCCGGCTCGAAAAGCGTGCAGCGCGATCTCGCGTGGCTGCGCGCCGCCGGCGGGGAAACGGTCATCCAGCGCCATCTGCGCTACGGCGGCAAGGTGATCGGCATCTGCGGCGGGATGCAGATGCTCGGCCGCACGCTCGATGATCCGCTCGGCCTCGAAGGCGCGCCCGGCAGCGTGCCGGGGCTCGGGCTGCTCGATTTCGCGACGACGCTGCAGCCCGACAAGACGCTGAAGAACGTGACCGGGCGCCTCGCGCTGCCGGGCGCCGCCGCGGTACACGGCTACGAAATCCATATGGGCGAAACGCGCGGG
Source organism: Burkholderia sp. BC1 (assembly GCF_052683555.1). Classification (NCBI taxonomy): domain Bacteria; kingdom Pseudomonadati; phylum Pseudomonadota; class Betaproteobacteria; order Burkholderiales; family Burkholderiaceae; genus Burkholderia; species Burkholderia sp. BC1. Next base: position 497 of record NZ_JBQYLP010000013.1, on the reverse strand, counting down.
CCCGCGCTCGCGTCGCCGGCCCTCGAGCTGGCGGAAGACGGCGCAGCGGCGGGTGGCATGCGTGCGGACGGCGCGCTGTCGGCGGACGGGCAGATTCTCGCGACCTACGTGCACGGGCTGTTCGACGCGCCCGACGCATGCACGGCGCTGCTCGCGTGGGCCGGGCTCGACCGCGCCGAACGGATCGATTATCCGGCGCTGCGCGAAGCGTCGCTGGAGCGGCTCGCGGACACGTTCGCCGCGCATCTGGACCTCGGCGCGCTGTACGCGGCGTTTCGCTGAGTCGCGCGGCGGCGGGCGGGGGTGGGGCTCGGCGCGGCTTGTCCCGGCTCGGCTTGGTTGGCCTGGCCTAGCTCAGCCCGGCTCGGCTTGGCTTGGCTTGGCTCGGCTTGGCTTGGCTCGGCTTGGCTTGGCTTGGCTTGGCCCGGCCCGGCCCGGCCCGGCCCGGCCCAACCCGGCCCCACCTGTCTCTTATACACATCTCCGAGCCCACGAGA
>NZ_JBQYLP010000012.1:0-131221 GCF_052683555.1 Burkholderia sp. BC1 | reverse complement strand
TCAACAACTTTTTTCACTACATCGTTGCGACTGCGGGGTTCTTCTTCCTTCGTCGGCCGGGCGCTCTACACCGCAGCACACGTCCGACTTCGCTTCCCCTTTCGCGCTGCGTTTCCGTTAGCGCGAAAGAGGCGTGATTCTATGCAGCCCACGCAGGATGCGCAAGCGGTTTGTGAAAATATTTTTAAAAAGACGCGACGGGCCGCAGCGCCTTCCGGCTTCTTCTATATATACGCGACGCGTCACGCCACGGCGGTGTCTGCCGATTGCCCGTAACGCGTGTCGCACAGGCTGCCACGCGCGGTCGAGTATCATGCCGCGATCGCATACCTACTCAAGATGACGATGGACAGCTTCACACAATCGGGCGAGGCCGATCTCCGCGCCGAATTCGCTGCGCTGCGCGAACGCGCCGCCACCCTGGAAGAACAGGTCCCGCCGTTGCTGCAACGCATCTCCGATGTATTGCCGCGGATCAGCGGCGAAACGGAACTGGCGGATGAGCATCGGGAACGACTCGTCGGCGCGCGCAACGCAGCGATGGTATCGATCGAAAACTATCAGCAGGCGATTCCGTTCGTGCAGACCGCCGACTCGATCATCGAGCAGCTCGACAAAACGCCCGAACGCGACGAGGACGCCGAGTGGCGCGAAGCACTGCTGCAGCGACTCGACGAACTCATCGACGTCGCCATCGTCATGATCGACGATGCGGACAATTACTTCGAGCAGGCGCGCGCCTGCGATCTGGCGAGCGTGCCGTCGTCCATCCTCGAGGACTGACGACTCATCGCATCGCGGATCGGGATCGGCAATGTGCGGACTTCACGCACGCCGACCTTCCGACGTTCGACACGCGCTGCGTCGGCCGCAACGGCCGCCACTTGCTCGAACCGCATGGCGCGCTCGGTCGCTCACGAGCGCGGGAAAGCAAAGCAACGACGCAGCCGGCACTACGACGGATCGAGGACGATAGGCTCCGCCACGATCGGCACACGGATATGCCCGCCTTGCGCATCGCCATACGCGTGCGCGCTTCCTTCGATCACGAATCGCGCCGTCACCGCGCATAACGCCGCATCGCGCGCATCGACAGTCCGCAGCGTCGCGACGTCGATCCCGAGCCGTTCCAGCAACTGTCGACGTTGAATCCGCTTCTGCTTCGCCGACGCCGTGGCCTTGCCGAGCAACGCACACGTGATCGCATACGGATAGGTCTCGAAACTCACGCGGCCGCCGCCATAGTGCGCGTCGACCAATAGGGGATACGCGCTCGCGAGCGCGCGATACACGCGCTCTCCCACGAACATCCAGTCGAAGAAGCCCGACGCACTCGAGATCGCTTGCTCGCGCGTCGGCGTCGGAAAGCACGAAATGCGCTCGCGCGCGAGCGCCTGCTCGACCGGCCGACGTCCATCACCGGCCCACCACTGGCTCGGCGCGTCGACACCCACGGCAACGACGTCATGTTCGAGGCATAGCGGCAGCAGCGCTTCGGGCGCGATCCGCGCCTCATGGCAGACAACCGTCGAGCCGCGCAGGATCACGAGATCGCACTGCTTCTTGTCGCCACCGACATCGACACCGGCAACCGCGCGCGTCGACGACGCCTCATCGCGCCTGCCCCGCGCACGGCCGGTCGAACGATCGTCACGCATCGCGACGCCTCACTCGCTCGGCCGCGCGGCGTACGCGGCATCGAAGATCGCTTCGAGCCCCGGATGCACGCCGCGCATCCGGTCGACGACCGACTTCGCCCAGTCGAAATACGCCTGCTTGCGCTCGAGTGGCCAGTCGGCCGGAGGATGCTGCGCAAGGTCGCGCAGATTGCAGATCTTGTCGGCGAGCTTCACGAGCTTCGCGCGGCGGCTGATGTGCGCCGCGTGCTCGATCTGCAGCCGCTTGCGCGTTTCCTTCGGCAACGACTTGTCATCGGTGACTTCGAGCACGATGTTCGCGACGTCCTTGCCGAACAGACGCAGCAGTTCCTGCTCGGTCGTCTCGGTGTCCTCGATCGTGTCGTGCAGCACGGCGGCGACGATCACGCGTTCATCCTCGATGGCGACTTCGTTCGCCAGCACGTCGGCGAGCGCGATCGGATGATTGATGTATGGCGACGCCTCTTCGTCCTTGCGACGCTGGTTGCGATGCCGGTCCGCCGCGAACGCGATGGCCGCGATCAGCTTGTTCATGACACCTCCCGTCGTATGGACGCACCCGCGGCCGCGTCGACCGGCCGCGCATCGAATCCGTCATCGTACGCGCATGCGGCCAGCGGACGCGCGCGCCGCCATACCGGCCTGCTGCCTTCTCATGCGGCCGCCGATTGCCGCTGCAGCTCGATCACGTTGACCTGGGCACCGAACACGTCGGCGATGAGCGGCAGCAGATGATCGTGGTGCGTCAGGAACAGCACCTGCGTGCGCGTCGACAGATCGCGCAGCGCCTCGAACCCGGCCTTCGCACGCGTATCGTCGAAATTGATGAACAGATCGTCGGCGACGAACGGCAGCGCGGTCCGGCTGCCGAGCTGCAACTCCAGCGCCGCGATCCGCAGCGCGAGAAACAACTGGTCGCGCGTGCCTTCGCTGAGCCCGGCCACTTCGACCGACGTGCCGCTCGTGCGCCGTGCATACAGCGCGGGCGGCGTCCGCTCGGTATCGACGGTCAGCCGCGCGAACTCGCCGAGCGTCAGCCCCGCAAATATCTCGCCGGCGCGCCGCAGCATCGGCCCCTGCTTCTGGTCGCGATAGCGGTCGGTCGCCCACTTCAGCAAGCGGCTCGCCGTCGCGGCTTCCAGATACTGCTCGGCAGCCTCCCCCATCGCGGCCAGCGCTTCCTGACGCTTCGCCTCCGCGAGCGCCGCATTGGCCTGTCCGTCGATCGCGCCGAATGCCTGCTCGGCGACGACCTGCTGCTGCGCGAGCGCATTGAGCCGCTTGCCGACGTCCTCGATCGATTGCTTCACGGCTTCGAGGTGCGCCGGTACGTCCGCAATATCGTATTCCGCGACTTCCGCTTCGAGCGCCGCGCGCGACAGCCCGTCTCCGTCGCGCGTCAGCTGCTGTTGCGCGGCATCGACCGCCTGCCGAAGCGCGCGACGACGGTCAGAACGTTCGGCAAGCCGCAGCGCTTCGTCGATCGTCGCGACGCCCGCCAGCTGAAGCAGCGGGTAGACGCGCGCTTCGGCGCCGGCCACTGCCGCGGCAGCGTCGGCGACCTTGTCGTCGGCCTGCCGGATCGCTTCGTCCGCACGCTCGATCGCGCGAGCGGTTTCCATCGCGGCAGACAGGCGCGCGCTCAGCCGGCGCGCGACTTCGAGCCAGTCGCCGATCGTCAGCCATTCCGGCGCCAGCGCTTCGGCGAGCCGTCGCGCGCCTGCCTCGAGTGCGGCCAGCTCCGCGCGCATCGTCGCGATCCGGTTGCGCGGCGCGTCCGCCGCAGCAAGCTCGGCCGTCACCGTATTCGCGAGTGCCAGTGCGCCCTCCGCTGCCGCGAGCGACGTCGCGCTGGCGGCAAGCCTTGCATCGGCGAGCGCGTCGCGCCACTGCTGCTGCCATGCGTCGTACGCGGACTGCGCCTGATCGACGCGCGATCGCGCCGTCGCGCAGCCGCGCTCGGCCTCTCGTGCGCGTTCGTCGAGGCTCTCCTTGCGCGCACTCGCCTTCTCCGCGGACTGCACGAACGTCTCGGCCGTCGCGACGAGCGTGTCCAGCCCTTGCGCGTCATCGCCGCGCGAGACGACGCGCAGCGCCGCACGCAGTGCCGACTCTGCGCGCGTGCGCGTGTCGCGCAGCGTGTCGCGTTCGTTGCGCAGCCGCTCGACATCCGAGTGCGCGGCGAACACCGCATCGCGTCGTGCCAGCCAGTCCGTCATTGCATCGAGCGGCATGCCGGGCACGCCGGCCGCAGCCGCGCATGCCGCCCACGCGTCGCGATGTGCGGCGAGGTCGCGTTCGCGGTCGTCGAGCACAGCTTGCCGGCGCGCGACGCCCGCACGTGCGGTTTCGACCTGCTGACGCAGCGATTGCAGCGTCGCGGCCGCTTGCGTTGCACCGAGCTGCGCATCGACGAGCTGGTCGGCGACGCGAATCGCGTCGTCGACGGCCGGTGCGCCCGCCGCGAGATCGACCGCACCGCTGCGCACGTCGCTCCATGCACGGTCGCGGCGTGCACGGGCGGCAAGCACTTCCGCCGTCGTGACGACGGGGTGGTTCTCGGCGAAATGCCGTTCCTGCAATGCCAGCCGTTCGAGCTCTTCCCGCGCAGCGTCGCGCGCATCGCGCGCCGCTGCGACCGCGCTCATGCGTTCGCTTTCCGCCTTTAGCAGCGCACCGACCCGTGTTGCGAACGGCACGTCGAGCGCACGCAACGCGTCGACGGGCTGGCGCCACGGGCCCAGCGCATCGAGCGCGCCGGCCAGCACGCGCTCGGCGCTCGCGATTTCGCCTTCGAGCGCATGCTCGCGCTGCCCGATGTTGCGCAGGCCGCGCGCATCGACGAGCGCGGCACGAAGCGCTTCCGGTACGTCGACGGTCGACACGCTCGCCAGTTGTTCGCGCACCTGATCGGACTCGCGCATCCGCTCGTCGAGCGAATCGCGTGCGCCGACGAGCGCCTGATGAAGCGCGCCGTGTTCGCGCAGCAGGCTTTCGACCGTCTTCAACGCGAGCGCCGACGGCAACGCCGCGCGCAATGCCGATTCGTCGCTCGGCCAGCCCAGTTGCGCAGCCGCGTCGAACGCAGCCGACAAATGCCGCTCGACTTCCGCGCCGAGCAGCAGCAGATCCTGCGCATGGTGCGCGCACGTGGCGCGCAGCCGTTCGAGCGCTTCGATGTCGGCTGCGCGTGCGAGCGCATCCGTATCGCCGTCGATCGCATCGCGCGCCTGCCGTTTCGCGAGCAGATCCGCGCGGCGCGCCTCGAGCACCTTTTGCTCCGCGGCGAGATCGCCCTGCGCCTTCAGCAGTTCCGCCCCCGCGGACGGCGGCAGGTCGACCACGTCGCCGAGCTCCGCCAACGCGGCCTCGTTGAGCGCCAGTTCCTTCAGATACGGCGCAAGCCGTCGGACGCGCTCGTATTTCGAGCGCAGCGATTCGAGCCGACGCAGCTCCGTGCGCGCGAGCGCGATCTCGTGCTCGACCGCTTCGCGCGCCTCCTTCCGGTCGACCCAGTCGCGCGTGCGCACCTGCACCGCCTTCAGTTCGGCCACCGCTTCGTTGAACGCCGTTTCGGCAACCGCAAATGCGCTGCCGCTGCGCCGCGGCGCCCATAGGTCTGCGGCCCGCGCGTCGAGTTCGTCGCGCACGGAGCCGAGCCGGCCGACGCCGGCCGCGGATTCGAACAGCACCTGGCCGAGCTTGTCCGATGCATCGAGAATGCTGCGCCCGCCATCGACGAGCCGACCGTGATCGAGACCGAACATCTGCTCGAAGAATTCGCGCGTCGCGCCGTCGAGGACGGCCGCGAGATAGTCGTCGGGCAGCTTGTCGTCGTCGGGCGTGCGCAGCGAGCTGCGGCCGCGCGCGCGATGAAACGCGAGCGTCGCGCCGCCGCTTTCGAGCACGCCGCCGATCCGCAGATCGGGCGTGCCATGCAGAAAGTCGAGCGGCGTCTGCAGCTTCATCCCGAACAACAGTTCCGTCACCGCCGTCCGAATCGTCGACTTGCCGGCTTCGTTCGGCCCGACGATCACATGGAAATCCTGCGTCGCCGCCGGAAAGCGCAATGTCTCGTCAGTGAACTTGCCGTACCGGATCAGATCGAGTTGACCGATGCGCATCGCTTATTCTCCTCTCGCCAGCCGCGCGAGCAGCGCGGGACCGACCTGCCGAACCAGTGCCGTCAGATCGCCTTCACGCGCCAGCGCAAGCAGCGGCACGTCCTCCTTCACGTCGCTGCGCACCTTGCCGAGGAACGGCTTCAGATCGCGTTCGAGCAGCGCGAGGAAATCGGGATCGTGCGCGGCGTCGGCGAGAATCTGCTTCAGATCGTCGAGCGCTTCGAGCGGTTCGCCGGCGCCGTACGGATGCTCGGGCGCCGAAGTCGCGAGCCGCACCTTCTCGAGCCACAGCCGCTCATTGCCGATGATACCGATCTGATTCAGCACCTCCGCGCGCAGCTGCGTCGCGCGGCCGAAGAACAACCCGTGCGCGGGCGTGCGTCCCGTCACCGTCACGCGCACCGCGCGCGGCACATGCGCATCGACGCTCAGCAGCGTCTCCAGCGACTGGCCGATCTTGCGCGACAGATCGGCGACGCTCACGCAGTCCGATGCGTCGACCGCCAGCGATTCCCAGCGCAGCACGTCGAGGTACAGACGCTCGACCTGCGTGCGTCCCTGCTCGACCGTCACGAGCACCGCACCGCGCCGTCCGGTCTCGCGGATATGCCGTCCCTGCAGGTTGCCCGGAAACACGATCGTCGACGGTCCCGTCCATTGCTGAAACTCGTGCACGTGGCCGAGCGCCCAGTAGTCGTAGCCCTTCGCATGCAACTCCGCGAGCGTGCACGGCGCGTAGTTCGCGTGCGCCGCATAGCCTTCGAGCGCCGTATGCAGCACGCCGATGTTGTAGTAGCCGGGCACCGGATCGGGGTAGCCGGTCGCGAGATTGTCGACGACCGCCTTGTCCTTGAAGCTCTGTCCGTGCAACGCCACTTCGAACTCGGGCAGCCGATGCGTTTCCGGCTTGCGATGATGGAATACGGTGACGTTGTCGGGCAGCGTCAGCTTCTTCGTCATTTCGCTTTCGGCGTCGTGGTTGCCCCACAGCACGAACGCGCGGATGCCGGCCTTGCGCAGACGTCCCATCTGCTGGCCGAAGAAGATACCCGTGTTGTGATCCTTCCAGTCGCCGTCGTACAGGTCGCCGGCGATCACGAGAAACGCGACTTCCTCGTCGATCGCGCGATCCACCAGTTGCCGCAGCGCATCGCGCGACGCACTGCGCAACTGCGAGGCCGGCGCGTCCGGATACGCGCTCAGGCCGTGCAGCGGGCTGTCGAGATGAATGTCTGCCGCGTGGATGAACTTCACGAAATTCCCCTGTTGGATGGCGCGCGTGGCGGTTGCCGTCGTATCGCATGCGATCGACGTCGCGCTGCATCATGCTGCCGGTTGCCGACGGCTGGCGATGGTACCTGAAAGCGACCGCCGCAATCGAACCGCAGCAGCGAAGCATGATGCCATCCCGAACGGGTGCGGCGCCATTCGCATGCCGTTCGTCCGTATCGGAGATGCGAGGCCGGGGAAGGACGTCGCATCGCGCGCGAAAAAAAAAGGCCCGGCCCGCATCGAAGCGGGCCGGGCCGTTACGGACCTGGATCGGTTACTGCGCCGCGCCTTGCGCCGACACCGAACCCTTCAGGCCGACCGACGCGCCGCCTTGCGCAGCGTTCGTCGTACCGGCCAGCGCTTCGCCGGCCTTCGCCTTCACGCCGCCCGCGACGTCGCCCGCGGTCGTCATCGCGCCTTGCGCGTGGGTCTTCGCCGACGCCGCGGCATGCTTCACGTGCGCCTTCGTCGAATGGACGGCCGACGCGGCAGCATCCTTCGCCGAACCGGCGGCCGTGCCGACCGCGTGCGTCGCGCCACCGACCGCGTTACCGGCCGCCGAACCGACGCCGTCGACCGTCTTGCCGACGCCGCTCAGCGCACCGCCGATCACGTTGCCCGAACCGGCCGCATTCGCACCCGCGCCGCCCTGCGCGCCCACGCCGCCGCTCAGCAGCGGCGTCTGCACCTGTGCGCCGACGCCGACCGAGCCGTCTGCACCGGTCTGTGCCGTCTGTGCGAAAGCAGCCGAGGTCGCGACAGCCGACAGCGCGGCACCCAGCAGGATCGTGCGAATCTTGTTCATGGTCATTCTCCCCAAAGATGTTGTTGCTGCGGGCCGCGTTCGTGCGGCTTGTCGCATGCCTCGCCGCGACATGCGGCAAGTGGGCGTAATGTAGCCGGCGTCGCGTACGAAACCGCTGTTTTGCGGGGACTGTTACTTCCGTTGCAAATGCTGACGATTGACTCACACAGTTTGACAATTGCCGGATTGCGGCGCGATCGACTCAAGTCGTTCGGCACTTCAGCAGGCTGGCATCGCGGTGTGTCGACACGCAGGTCGAGCGGTGTGTGGCGGCGCTCGACGCGCGCGCTATCGCAGCAACGAAACGCCCCGCCGCCGATCGCGATCGGCACGGCGGGGCGGTGGCTTCGTTCGCGCCGGCTTCGTGCTTACGGTCGGATCGTGTCGCCGAGCACGACACCCTCGCGACGCGGATCGGTCCCGCCCTGCAGCGCAGGCGTCTGACCGAGCGTCACGCGCATCACCGTATTGACGCCGCTCGCCTGCGCGGACGTCGATACCTTGTGACCGAGCGCGAGCAGGCCGGCAATCAGCGGATCGTTCGCGCCGCTGTTCGACGTGTTGACGTTCGGATGTTCGCCGCCGATCGTCGTCGTCGGGCTATTGCTTGCGCCGAAATCGACGAGGCCGGTCGACTGCTGCGCGTCGAGGCCCCAGTCCAGCGCGCCGACGAGCGTCTTCACGACGTACTGCGGAATCGTGCCGCCGCCCGGCGAGCCGGTCGCCATCACGAAATCGCCGCGCGATCCGTCGGCTGCCTTGGCGAACACGATCGTCGGCGCCATCGAGCTGCGCGGCCGCTTGCCGGGCTGCAGCCGGTTCGCCACCGGATTGCCCGCGCTGTCGAGCGGGTTCGCCGAGAAATCGGTCAGCTGGTTGTTCAGCAGAAAACCATGCGTCATATGGAACGAGCCCATGCTCGATTCGACCGTCGTCGTCGCGCTCAGCACGTTGCCGTCGCCGTCGACGATCGTGAACTGGTTCGTGCCGTGTTCGATCAGCGTCGTATCGACGCCGAGCGGCACGGCGCCGAGATCGCCGGGCTGCGCGGTACCCATGCTCTTGCCCGGATCGATCAGCGCCGCGCGCGACTTCAGATACGGCTTGTTCAGCAGCGTGTCCCACGTGCCGCCCGGCAGCGGTACGAAATCGGTGTCCGCGACGTACTTGTCGCGATCCGCGTACGCGAGCCGCTCGGCTTCCGACACGAGATGCACGCCGGCGACGGTCGGCTTGCCGCCTTCGAGATCGATCGCGGTCGGCTTCAGCGACTTGAGATCGAAGTTCTCGAGAATGCCGAGCGCCGATGCGACTGCAATGCCGCCCGACGAAGGCGGCGGCATCCCGCACACCCAGTAGCTGCGATAGGTCGTGCATACCGGTTCGCGACGTTTCGCTTCGTAGGCCGCGAGATCGGCGAGCGTCGTCTTGCCCGGCGTGATCGTCGAACCGTCCGCGCCCTTCGCCGTCGCGATCTTCGCGACGATGTCCTGTGCAATGGGCCCGGTGTACAGCGCCTTCGCGCCCGACTGCGCGAGCGCCGTCAGCGTATCGGCGTATGCGGGGTTTTTCAGCACGGTGCCGAGCGTCTTCGGCGAGCCGTCGGCGTTCAGGAAATACGCAGCGGCGTCGGGATCGCGCTTCAGATTCGCGGCATTCGCCGCGATCGCGTCGGCCAGCCGGCCGCCGATCCGAAAGCCGTTCGTCGCGAGCGCAATCGCGTCGCCGAACAGGTCTTTCCACGCAAGCCTGCCGTGATCCTGCTGCAACGCCTCGATCAGCCGCGGCACGCCGATCGTGCCGATCGAGCGGCCGCTCGCGCGAGCATTCGGCTGCGGCGGCGATCGGTCGCTCTGATCGTCGACATAGCGCAGATAGTTTTCCGTCGCGGCCGCAGGCGCTGTTTCACGGCCGTCGTACGCCTGCAGCGTCTTGTTGCGCGCATCGTAGTACAGCAGCACGCCGCCCGAGCCAAGCCCGGTCGCCTCGGGCACCGTCAGCCCGAGGACGGCTTGCACGGCAACGGCCGCATCGGCTGCCGTACCGCCTTTTTTCAGCACCGCGCATCCCGCCGCGCTCGCGTAAGCGTTCGAAGTCGCGACCAGATAGCGCTTCGCATAGACGGGCTTCATGCCGGTGCGATAGCCCGACGATGCTTCCGGCAATGACGGGTCGCCCGGCTGGTTCGAGCCCACCACGACGGTCGCGCCGCTGTTGTCGAGCGCGAGACAACTGGTGTCGGCCGTCGTGGACGAGCGGGCCGCTTCGTTTTCGACGTCGCCGCCGCATGCCGTCATCAGGACGGCTGCAAGCAGCGCGGACGCATACGGGAAGATCGCTGTTCTATTCATTGTCGGTCGACGTTGTCGTGCATCGTGGTGAAGTACGTCTCGTCGCCCGCGCCCCCCTCGGCATGCGGGCAATGGGTTCGATCGTCGCACGGATGATTTTTTTTCCGCAACTCGTCGATGAACGCAAGCCGCGCTTGGGTAAGCTCGCGCACTGTGCGTTCGCCCGATTTGCAGACTTCGCTGCATTGCGGCTATAACGGCGTCATGGATACGAGTCGCTGGATCGACGACCCCGTCGGGGCATTTCGAGCGTGGCAGCAAACGAGCGCGACGGGCGCGCGGCGGCAGCCGTTCGCGCCGCGCTCGATCGTGCAGCACGTCACGATGTTCGAACGATTTCTGCGCCATCTGCATGCGCACCGTGCATCGCTCGCGACGTTCGGGCCCGACCACGTCGCGACGTTTCTGACGGAACTCGAGCGCAGTTGCGCGCCCGGCACGTCCACGCGTGTGCGTTATGCGAAGCTGATCGACCGGCTGTGCCGGCATCTCGTCGAAGCCGGCGTGCGGCGCGTGCATCCGGCCGCGCGTGCGGCGCACGCGCTCGCGTGGCCCGACACCGAGCCGGAGCCGTGCTATCTGCCTCCCGACGCGGACGCCGCGCTGCAACGTCACGTGCAACCGCGCGCCGACGATACGCCCACCGCATGCAGGAACCGCGCGATCGTCGCGCTGCTGCTCGCAACGGGCATCACGTCGGCGGAAATCCGCGCAACGACGCGCGACGCGCTCGCGCTCGACGAACGCCGACCGATGCTGACCGTGCCGCGCGAGCGCGCCCGGCCGGCACGCCGGATCGAACTCGCTGCGTTTGCCGTCGCGCCGCTCGCGGCGTGGCTGGCGGCTTGCTCGTCCGATTCGGATGCGTTAGCGCGGCTCTTTCCCGCGCCGCGGGACGGCGGGCCGATGAACGACATGTTTCTGCTACTCGTCGTGCGCGACGCGCTCGCCGCGATCGGCTTCGAGGCGTCGGACATGAGTCCGCGGGTGCTGCGCAATACCTTCGCGCGCCGTCAGTTGCTGGCCGGTCACACGCATACCGACGTCAGCGCGATGCTCGGCCTCGTCAGCACGCGAACCGTCACGCGGATCCGGCAAACGCTGCCGCCGAATGCGGCCGCCGACCGTGCGGCGCACGAGCGCTGAGCGCGATCGGTATGTGTCATTCGGGCTTCGATTGAATCAGCCGCAGAATGCGGCTGTCGTACGGCGATTGCATGATCTCGACGATCCGCACGTCGGCGGCGGCGGGGTGCAAAGGGTTCAACAGAAAATTGTGCGCATGCGGGACGACGACGCTCGGTACGCGCAACAACGCGGTCGGCTGCGTATGCAGCCATTCGGTGCCGGCGCTGCGCGTCCAGTCGACGTTCGTCTGCCAGTCGGCCGGCGCATCGGCCTCCACGATTTCGGCGATATCGACCGATTCGGCCGCCTCGACGCGAAGCAGCTGGTATCCGCTCGGCAACTGTGCGACTGTCGCGATTTCGAAATGAACGAGCGTCTCGAGCAAGGCGAGCGCCGGATGTTCGGCGAGATAGACGACCGGTTGCCCGGCGAAGTGCCAGCGCCCGCCGGCACGCAATCCGCCGATCCCTCTCAGGTCGGCGTAATTGCTGATTCGCCACAGCGTCGTCAAGCGAAATACCCTTCGTCGATTTGCGTCAGCGCCTCTTCGACCAGCCGCGCGCCGTGTTCGGTGCTCGCCATGTCGAGCGACGTCCGGCCGCCGAAGCGTTGCAGGCCGCGGCGCAGCCACGCCATCGCCTTGTCCTGATCGCCGAAGGTGGCCGTCGCCTGCGCGACGATCCGCGCGAGCCGGATCGCCTTGTCGGATTCCTCCGGCGACAGGCGCTCGTGCGCCTGCCGGCGATGGCTCAGCGTGCGCCGCGGAATGATGAACGCCAGCTCGTCCGACTTCAGGCCGCGCTCGGACAGACGGTCGATCACCGAAACATCGACGCGCGCGCTCGCCAGTTCGGCGAGATCCGCGCCCGAGCGCACAGGAATCGCGAGCAGTTGCTCGAGAATCGTGAATTCGGCCTGGCGTGGATGGGCGACGCCCGAGGGGTGAAAAGCGATGGTGCTCATGAGCTGAGTCTCCGGCAATTTGCCCGTTCATTATAGGCGTTTTGCCGGGGGTTGGCAGGTTGGGGGTGGAGGTGCGGTTTGGAGGGCGGATGGGTTGGAGGCGCAGTGGGAAGTGCGAATCGGAGATTCGCCTTGGAGGGTCGTCGGCGTCTTTCAGTATATAAATTGGGGTGGTATGCGGGTCCGGTTGTCACGTAACAACTTATTAAGGTCCAATCGCGAAGGTCTGGCATGGAACAGCGTTCGAACTACCGCGCGCCGTCGTCGCCTGTTCATTCCAGTGGAGGACTAGTCAGCCTGTTATGCGGCGGGCCGCGCCGCCTGCGCCCCATTTTTTAAAGCAGGAAGTTACGCCCGTTACGGCGCACGGGGCGATGCAGGCAGGTCCGTCCCTTTGCGACCCCCACAGGCATTCGGCGGAGACTGCAGCTACCGAATCCGCTGCGGCGCCCAGCGGCCATACCCGCCCGCCCCGCCTGCAAGCCGCTCTCCGAATCAGCCCGCCCACGCCGACGACCGAATCACGCTGCAGAAATTCGTCGCATGAAAGTGCGGATCCTTGTCGGCGAGCACGTCCGCCTTCACGTTGCCGAACGTCGTGTGCGGCTTATGTTTGATCCCGTCGTAGAACGCCTGAATGATGTCCTCCTTGAAGTGCGGCGTGCGCGGATGCGCATGAACGACAGCCTCGCGCTCGATATCCGTGAATTCGGAATACGCGAGGCCGAGCACATCCATTTCGACGCCGGCCGTCACGAGCGCGATCACCGGATGCATGTGCTGCGGAATGCCCGGCGTCGTATGCAGCGCGATCGACGTCCACACGAGGTCGATGTCCTGTTGAGCAATGCCCTTGCTCTTCAGAAAATCGCGCGCCGCATTGGCTCCGTCCACCTCGAAGCGCTCGCACGCACTGCTGTGCCGGTGCGTCAGCCCCATGTCGTGAAACATGCACGCGCAGTAGAGCAGCTCCGGATCGTACTTCAGCGCCTGGCGGCGACCGGCGAGCGCCGCGAAGTAGTACACGCGACTCGAATGGTGGAACAGCAGCGGTGACTCGGTATCGCGGACGAGTTCGGTGATCTCGCGCGCCAGTTGGCTATCGGGAATCGTGATGCCGGCAACGTTCACATTCATGATCGACCTCCATTGAAGATACGTCGATTCTGCGCATCGCGATCACTGTCTCCAATAGACGTGTTACGTCAGATCCTGCCATTTTGCGCGATCGGCTGACACGGCCGGCAAAGCGTGTCCGATTCGGCCCGCCGCGCCGCTTCAGCCCCGCCCGGCGCGGCTCGCGCACGTCTATACTGCAACGCGTCGCGTTGTCAGAGATGTCATCGTTCATGCCGAAAGTCGTGGGTGTTTTTGCCGTTCCGGGTGTTCAGTTGCTCGACGTTTCCGCGCCGCTCGACGTCTTCGCGCAGGCGAACGTCGAATGCGGAAAAGCGTTCTACAGGCTGCGCGTGATCGCGTGCGAATCGGGGCCGATCCGCAGTTCTTCCGGCGCGCAACTGTTGCCCGACTGGGTCGCGCCGAACGTCCCCGAGCGCATCGATACGCTGCTCGTCGCCGGCGCGCCGGGCGCAGGGCGCATCGCGCTACGCACCGACGTGCTTGCATGGCTGCGCTCCGCGGCCGTGCAAAGCCGGCGATACGGCTCGATCTGCACCGGTGCCTTCGTGCTGGCGGAGACCGGCCTGCTGAAGGGCCGCCATCTGACGACGCACTGGGCCGCGGCCGAAGCGCTTGCCCAAGCACATCCGACGATCACCGTCGACGCCGACGCGCTATACGTGCGCGACGGCAAGCTGCGTACCGGCGCCGGCGTGACGGCCGGCCTCGATCTCGCGCTGGCGCTCGTCGAGGAGGATCTCGGACGCGACATCGCCCGACGCGTCGCGTCGCAACTCGTGATGTTCTTCAAGCGACCGGGCGGGCAGCTGCAGTTCAGCCGTAAAGGCGAAGCGCGGCCGGCCGGCCGCTCGGTGCTGCAGGAAGTGCAGCGCTGGATCGCGGCCCATCCGGAACTCACGCACTCGGTCGCCGACCTGGCCAAGCACGCGGGCATGAGCCCGCGGCACTTCGCGCGGCTGTTCCGCGCGGAAGTCGGCATGACGCCGGCCGCGTGGGTCGAAGCGACGCGCATCTCAGCCGCGCGTCAGCTGCTCGAGAACGGCCGCGATACGCCGAAGCAGGTCGCAGCGAAATGCGGCTTCGCCAACGTCGATACACTGCGGCGCTCGTTCGCGAAACACGTCGGCATCACGCCTGCCGAGTACCGGAAACGGCAGGCCATCGTGACCGAATAGCAGCCGCGTGGCGCGCGTCTTCGTCGGCGTTGTCTTTGATCCGGTGCGTCGCGTTGTTTCGCATCGCGTGGCGCCGGCGGAGTCGACCCGATGATGCTTCAGGGCTCGCGTCCATACAGCGGATGACGGCACAACAAGTTGTTCTAACAACCTTTTCTCGTTTCACTCGACAAGCACTTTTCGATGCTCGGGCGCGCGGATGCGCTGCTGCGCACGCGTGCGTTGCATCGCGCCGATTCGGCCGCCGCGGCGCGTGCGCCGCCCGCATCAGCCAATCTCCAGACAAATGGCGCATGCCGCTCGACACCGAATCGTTTACTCAGTTGCAATAATGATTCGCCCGAACGCGTATTTCCGGTCCGTTACGCGATCGCTACGATGCAATCAACCGCTGAACGCAACGAGCGAAGCGCGAAATCAACGAAACCGGAGGTCATCATGAAGTCGTTCATCTACGCTGCCGTCGCAGCCGCCGCACTGTCTGCATCGTATGGCGCGTTTGCGCAATCGAACCCGTCGGGTCAACTGACGCGTGAGCAGGTGCGCGCCGAACTCGTCCAGCTCGAACGGGCCGGGTACAAGCCCGAAGTCTCCGACACGCAGTATCCGCGTGCGCTGCAGACCGCGCAGGAGCGCGTGACGAACGCCGATGCAACCGGATACGGCGCGCAAGCTGCGCCGCGCATTCATGCCGGCCGCGTCACCGCCGTCCGCCAAGAGGGCCGCGATTCGATCTACTTCGGCCAGTAATGCCGCCTGCGTACTGCGGTACGCGCGCGCCGTGCCTCGCACCCCGCTCCCGTTCATCGGGGCGGGGTGTTGTTTTGTCGGCGCGTGCACATCGATGCAGGCGTGCATGCCAACGCGCGCACCCGTGACACGCAGCGACACGATGCGCCCCGCTCCCCCGCCGCTCGGCCTGCCGTCATGAACGCCGGCACCCCGCATTTGCGCATAGAATGGCCGCGTGGTCGGCGCCGGCCGCAGCGAACGCGAGCGTAATCTCGAACCGCCGGGCAAGCCCCGATCGTCATCGCGTTCGCCGGCCGACTCCGATGCCGCATCAATGGCATTTTTCGAAAAGGAGCGGTTTCATGTCTCAAACATCCGGTTCCATGATCACGTTTCGCCGCCCGGACGGCCAAGAGCTGCAAGGCTACCTCGCGACGCCGGAGAAGACCGACGGCGCGCCCGCGGTCGTCGTCATTCAGGAATGGTGGGGCTTGAACGACCAGATCCGCGGTGTCGCGGATCGCCTTGCGCGCTGCGGTTACTTCGCGCTCGTGCCCGATCTGTATCGTGGCAAGTCGACCGTCGAGGAAGAAGAAGCGCACCATCTGATGACGGGGCTCGATTTCGGCGATGCCGCGTCGCAGGACATTCCCGGTGCCGTCCAGTATCTGAAGACGCGCGCCGAGCGCGTCGCCGTGACGGGCTTCTGCATGGGCGGTGCGCTCACGCTGCTGTCGCTGCAATTCGCGGACGCCGACGCCGGCGTCACCTGGTACGGCTTCCCTCCGCTCGACTATCTCGATCCGTCGAAGATCAAGGTGCCGGTGATGGGTCATTGGGGCACACAGGACGCGTTCTTCACGATCGACCAGGTCGACGCACTCGAAAAGAAGCTGGCCGACGCCAAGGTCGACATCGAATTCCACCGGTATCTTGCCCATCACGCATTCGCCAACGAAACGGCCGTCGGGCCCGGCCGCATCGCGGGCACGCAGTTCGATCCGGTGTGGTCGCAGTTCGCGTGGGACCGAACGCTGACGTTCTTCGGCCGCACGCTCTGGCAAAAGGCGGCCTGACCTGCCGTTCAAGCGGACGAGCGCAACGCTCGCCGTTCGCTCGAGCTATCGCTCTTGCCGGCACGGTCGCATGCAGCGGCGCGGCCGGCAACATGCGCACCGATTGCGAAACGGATGACGTGGTGCGCCGCTCGGCGGACTGCGAAGCTCGCGAGCATCGGGCGCCGCTTCCGCAAGCGGCGCGCAGCCGATGCCAAGGATTCCGTATCAATGATGGCCGCACGTGTGCGGCCCAAGTGTCACGCGTTCGCGCGCGAATCCTGCGCCGCACAGAGTGCGGCCTCGTCGGCCGCGAGCATTTCCGGCACGCACTCGCGCAGAAAATCGACGAACGTCCTGATCTTCGCATCGAGATACTGACGCGAGGCATAGAGCGTATAGACGGTCAGCTTCTGCAGCCGGTACTCGGGCAACACGCGCACGAGCGCGCCGCTCGCGAATGCCGGCAAGGCCGTCGACATCGGCAATGCGCCGATGCCGAGACCGGCGCGCAGCCCGGCGCCCAGTGCGTCGGCGATGTTCACCTGAAAGTCGGGCAACGGCAGTTCGAACGTCTCGCGGCCGTTGGGCCCGTCGAGATGCCAGCGATCGCGCGGAAAGATCGGCGTGACGATCTGCAGGCAGGCGTGCCCTTCGAGATCGCTCACGGTACGCGGCGTGCCGCGCTCTTTCAGATACGCAGGCGATGCGCACAGCACGCTATGCATTTCGCCGAGCCGCTGCGAAACGAGGCCGGAGTCCGGCAGTTCGGCCGTGCTCAGCTGCAGCGACACGTCGTAGCCTTCGTCGATGATGTCGGGCACGTGCTGCGACAGCGTCAGTTCCACCGCGACCGACGGATAGCGCTGTCGATAGCGAACGACCGCAGGCACGACGTACGCCTGCCCGAAGCTCGTCGTCGCGTGCACGTGCAATCGCCCCGACGGCTTTGCCTGCGCGTCGGCCGCCTCGGCTTCGGCTTCGTCGATATACGCGAGAATCCGCTGGCAACGGTCGAGGTAGCGCTGCCCTGCGTCCGTCAGCGCAATGCGGCGGGTGCTGCGATTCAGCAGACGCGTGCGCAGATGCGTTTCCAGCTGCGCGACCGAGCGCGATGCGTAGGCCGTTGTAATGTCCAGCCGCTGGGCGGCGCTCGTAAAGCTGCCCTCCTCCGCGACCCGGACAAAAATGCGCATCATCTGTAACGTGTCCATCGCCATGTCCCCGGGATTGAAACCGCGCCGTGCCGCGGCGTCGCCGCGTGTCTCCGTCGTCGAGAGCCGCTACGACTGCGGCCGGTCCGGCGCGAATTGTGCGGAACAGTACAGCAGCGTCGATAGCGTGTCCAGTTCGCCGTGCGCGGTCTCGTGCGGTGCCCGCAGCGCGGCGGGAGAACGCGTTCCGGAAGGCGTGCGAACGGGCATATCGCGCCGCCCGGCGTCATGCCGGGACGGGACGATATGCCCTTTCCCTTAGACGCGCGGCGCCGGGTCGAACGGATCGCGCAACACGATCGTGTCGTCCCGTTCCGCGCCGGTCGTGATCATCGACACGGGGACGCCCGCGACCGCTTCGACGCGCGCGATAAATGCCTGCGCTGCATGCGGCAACGCTGCACGCTCGCGCACGCCTTTCACGCTGCGTTGCCAGCCGTCGAACCGCTCGTACACGGGCCGCGCACGCGCTTGGGCCTCGAGACTCGCGGGCAGATGCTCGACGCGCGCGCCGTCCAGTTCATAACCGACGCAGAGCTCGATCGAGTCGAAGCCGTCGAGCACGTCGAGTTTGGTCAGCGCCAGCGAATCGATACCGGACACCCTGACGGCCTGACGCAACTGCGCGGCATCGAGCCAGCCGCACCGCCGCGGCCGGCCGGTGTTCACGCCGAATTCCTGGCCGCGCGTGCGCAGCGCTTCGCCGGTTGCGTCGCTCAGCTCGGTCAGGAACGGGCCGCCGCCCACGCGCGTCGCGCAGGCCTTCGTCACGCCGAGCACGTGCCCGAGCTTCGACGCGCCGAGCCCGGTGCCGGTCGCCGCCGCGGAGGCCACGGTTGCCGACGACGTCACGAACGGATACGTGCCCCAGTCGATGTCGAGCATCACGGCCTGCGAGCCTTCGAAGAGGATGTGCTCGCCGCGGTCGGTCGCGTCGTTCAGGTCGGCCCACACCGGCCGCACGAACGGCAGGATCTTCGGTGCGATGTCCATCAGCCTGTCGAACATCGCATCGCGCGAGCAGACCTCGAGGCCAAGGCCACGGAACCATGCATTGTGATAGTCGACCAGCGCCTCGAGCTTGTCGGCGAGGCGGGCAGGTTCGGCAAGATCGCCGACGCGCAGCCCGCGGCGGCCGACCTTGTCCTCGTACGCCGGCCCGATTCCGCGCAGCGTCGTGCCGATCGGCTCGCGGCGCAGGCGCTCCTGTGCCTCATCGAGCGCGCGGTGAATCGGCAGCACGAGCGTCGCGTTTTCGGCGATCGAGAGGTTGTCTGGCGTCACCTGCAGCCCGAGCGCCGCCATTCGCGCGATTTCGCCGAGCAGCGCTTCCGGATCGAGCGCGACGCCGTTGCCGATCACGCCGCGCTTGCCGCGCACGGTGCCGCTCGGCAGCAGCGCGAGCTTGTACGTCTTCCCACCCACGACGAGCGTGTGACCGGCGTTGTGACCGCCGTTATAGCGCGCGACGACATCGGCCCGTGCCGCCAGCCAATCCACGATCCGCCCCTTGCCTTCGTCGCCCCATTGGGCGCCTACCACGACCACATTCGCCACGCTCGATTCTCCATGTGAGAAATTCAGACACTCGCGTCGGCCTATGCGGCCGCTCGTGTGGCATAGTCGCAAAGCGTCTCCCGACGATCAAACGATTAAATTTGAGCGATTTCGTCAGAAAAACTCACACGAATCTAAAAAGCATGGCACGTCGACTTCCGCCGCTGAACTCACTACGCGCGTTCGAAGCCGCCGCGCGACTGGGTAGCTTCACGCTCGCCGCCGACGAACTGTGGGTCACGCACGGTGCGATCAGCCGGCATGTGCAGCAGCTGGAGACCTGGCTCGGCAAGCCGCTGTTCGAACGTCTGAATCGACGCGTCGTGCTGACCGATGCAGGGCGTGCGTATCTTGCGGAAGTCGGCGCGTCGTTCGATCGCATCGCGCTCGCGACCGCGCAGCAGTTCGGGCAAGGCCAGCAGCGCGTGCTGCGCGTCAATGCGCCCGCAACGTTTTCGTTACGCTGGCTGGTGCCGAAACTGTCGTCGTTTCAGGTCGCCCATCCGACGATCGAGGTGCGGCTGTCGACGTCGAACGAGCCGATCGACAAGCTGCGCGACAGCGCCGATCTGATCATCCGCGGCGGCCCGCAGACGATCGACGGTTACGTCGCCGACGAATTCCTGTCCGAAGTCCGCTTGCCGGTATGCGCGCCGAAGCTGCTCGAGCGCACGCCGCTGCGCACGCCGGCCGATCTGGCGAACTTCACGTTGCTGCATGCGGCCACCTATCCCGGCATGTGGCCGGAATGGCTTGCGGCGGCCGGCTGCCCGAATCTCGTGCCTCGGCATGCGCTGACGCTCGAACATTTCTACCTGACGCTGCAGGGTGCGCTCGACGGGCTCGGCGTGGCAATGGGGCCGATCGCGCTCGTCGCCGACGACATTGCCGAAGGCCGGCTCGTGCAGCCGTTCAGCGGCCCGGCGTTGCCGGCGTGGCGGTATTTCACCTACGTGCCGGCCACGCGGATCGACGATGAAGCGGTACGCGCGTTCAGGGACTGGCTGAAGCTGGCGGGACGTGCGGAGAATTCGGAAGGTCTGCGCTGATCGGCGTGTGAGGCGCTTGCCGGATGCGCATGCCGGGGACGGTGGCGTAGAACGGGAGGTCGAAGCGGGATGTGTGGGTCGCCGATGGAAAGCGACTCGTAGAGCGCCGCAGTCATCGCTGCGGCAGGCAAGCCGCGAGGACATCCGCGGCTTGCGAACCGGTGGGCGCTTACTGGCCCGACCCGGCGGCCTTCTTCTCGGCGTTCTGGAGGTTCTGCGGATAATTCGGATCGTTGGCGGCCGGCTTGTAGCCAGCGTCCTCGAGTTTCTTCAGCTCGGCCGTATTCTTCGTGCGCGCAGCCTTGCGTTCGGCTTTGCGTTTGGCACGTGCCGCCTTGCGCGCTTCCTGCTTGGCAGCCTTGGCGTCCTGCGCGGCCGGTGCGCTCGCATCCGTCTGCGCAAACACGGGCGCCGTCGAGCCGAGCAGGAACGCAGCCGCAGTCGCGGCCAGCATCAGTTTTTTCGTCTGGATTCGCATCGCTGAACTCTCTTGTGTAATGGGTCACGGACAGACAGCACATCGAGATACCACCCCTGCCCCCGATCGGTGGAGAGACCGGTCGGGGCCTGTGCATCATAACCGCGTTACGCGGCGGCCGGGTTGACGTTGCGATGGTGGCTTGGGGATACGTTTATGGGAGATATCTGGCCGAGCTGGGCTAGTCCGGGTGAAGCTGTTGGCCGATTTGCGGTTCGATCGGGTTTGGGAGCGGAACCGTTGTCGCGATCTGAAGGATCTTGTGAGGTGCCAAGCGCGACCGTGCTACTCACAGCGGTTCAGGAAGGGTCCGGCGAGCGGGTTGTCCACAGCGCCGCGGCTCGGCTGGGACAAGTCGGCTCGACAGCCGTTCAATCGCGTGGATGGCCGTCTGCTCTCACAGCTGTTTCAGTGCAGGGCCTGCATCGATTGCGTGCGCGGTGGCGCGACTGCGCTGTCCGGATGGTCCCATAGACGGGAACCTATACGGTCCGATCGCCGTTTCGCGGGCCGTTTTCTCCCATAGGTTTCTACGTTTGCAGTTTGTGAGTAGGTACTCACATGTGAGGTCACGGTGGACGCGTAAGTCCTTGCCAGGAAAGGGAATTCTTGCGTCGCTCAGCTACGGTAAGCACCACGGTGACGGTCACCTTGAACCACGTTGGCATCGTTGGGTAGCGGTTTATGGGGTAGGTCTTTCTGCAAAAGCACACGTGTGTTTACATCTTTAGAAAGCAACGTTTACTTCTTTAACTACTTTTAGCAGCCTCACAGCCTTGTCCAGTAAGGGTTTGAAGGGGGATCGGTACCCATTTATGGGAGCACAGGTAGAAGATGGTGGGGCGTGAGGTCTGTGGATTTGGGGGATTGGGTACCAGCCTGTGGGGAACCGGGGATGTGGATATGGGAAGAGCGTACCCGTCTATGGGATTTCAGACCGGAAATGGCTTGGGTAGCCATCTATGGGATCGCCTTCAGGTAGCCGTTTATGGTGCGTTGCCGGGAAATGCCGAATGTCGGGAGGCACTGCGTTCCTGTTTCGGTAGCCGTTTATGGTATCGGCGAAAGGTAGCCGTTTATGGGCATCAGTTCGGCGCTCGGGATGGTATCGAAGGTCGGACGCGCGGCGTGGTCTCCCATAAACAGGTGCCTCAGACGAGAAAGGTAACCTTTTATGGGAACGCGGTAAGGTAGCCGTTTATGGGGCGCTTTCGCGCGGCCGCTGCGCCGATCGTGCGAGACCTCTCCCTGTCGACGCGTTTGAAGGTATCCGTTTATGGGATTTTGAGAAGGTAGCCGGCTATGGGAGAAAATCGCGACCGTGCTGCACGGCACCACGAAATGCCGGTTCCGTTCCGGTTCAGCCGGATGAGTTCCCATGGAAGGCTACCTTCGATTCGGCAAGAGCCATGCCGGGCGCGGGTGTTCGGGCATCAAAGGTAGCTGTTTTTGGGACGTATTTTGGCCGAAAGGTATATGCCTATGGGGCGACGCGCCGATCGACACATAAAAAATTTCCCTTTTGCGTCGACGGCTTAGCGTCCGTTGTGCAAGTGACGCTGGAACAGGGGCGTTGCTCGCCGCCGCGAAAAGGTATAAAGTCCGCCCTCAATACGGTCACCTTATCCGGACACCACGATGCCGCGCAAGCCCGCAAGCAAAGGCTCCGACAAACAGGTTTCGCTGTTTCAGACACCCGAGCCTCCCGACTTGCTGCGCAAGGCGGTCCAGGCGATTCACATCGCGCCCAAGTCGGGGAAGATCGGACTGCAGCAGCGCAAGATGTTCAGTTCGCTCATCAAGAACGCGCTTCGACAGGAAGCGTTCGAGCCCGGCCGCACGAGCTTCTCGATTTCGATTGCCGCGCTTTCGCACGAGAGCGGGCTGAACAGCAACAACACGAAGTACGTGAAGGATACGGTCAACTCGCTGATCAGCACCGTCGTCAACTGGGACTATCTTGCCGCCGACCGGTCGACCGTGTGGAAGGCGTCGGGCTTGCTGGCGGGCGCGGAGCTCGAGCAATCGGTGCTGAAGTACAGCTTCTCCGACCAGATTCGCAGCGAGCTGCTCAACCCCGAGATCTATGCGTTGATCGATATGCGCATCGCGCGCGAGTTTCGTCGATCGCATTCGCTCGCGCTGTGGGAAAACACCGTGCGCTACGAAGGGATCGGCATCACCGCCAAGATCCCGCTGCCGAAGTTCCGCGATCTCATTCTCGGTCAGGACAAGGCATCGCAGTCGTACAAGGAGTACAAGCTGTTCAAGAGCAAGGTCCTGGTGCCGTGCATTCAGGAGGTGAACGAAGTATCGGACCACACGCTCGAACTGATCGAACACAAGTCGGGCCGCAGTGTCGAGGCCGTGCAGTTCAAGGTGACGCGCAAGCCGAGCGCCGATACGGTCGAGGAAGGCGACGTCAAGAACGAAGCGCTCGTCGATGAGGTCGCGAAGTTCGGCATCCCGCGTTCCGAAGCGCGCCGGCTCATTACGCAATACGGCGTACAGCGGATCAAGGCGGCGATCGCCTATACGCTCAATCGGACTACGAAAAAGAACGCCGCGCCGATCGACAACGTGGCCGCGTATTTCCGCAAAGCGCTGACACACGGCTATACGCTGTCCGACGGACAAGGCGGCGAGACCGGCGCAGCGGTCCAGGAATCCGCGCAAAGCAAGCAGGAGCAGATTCGCGACAAGTATCTGGCCGCGAAGGTCGAGGAAGCCGGCGCGTATTTCCGCGAGCTCGAGATCGACGATCAGACCAAGCTGATCGAACGCTACAACGAGACCGTTGCCGGGTCGAAGGACCTGACGCTGTCGCCGAAGAAGAAGGCAAGCAAGCTCGCACAAACGAGCTTCTTCCGCTGGCTCGCGCTCGACACCTGGGGCGAGCCGACGTCGGACGATCTGCTCGAGTTCCTGCTCAAGAGTAGCCTCGCCACCAACTGAACGAGACCTCGCGGAGCCGCGTACACGTGCGTCGGATCGGTCCAACGTGACGTATGGCGCGGACGCGAGGTCTGCGTTGTTTCGTTTTACTGCTCTGCGGCGGCCAGTGCGGCGACGTATTCGTCGATGACGGCCTTGAGCTTGTCGGCGAGCGCTTCCTGGTGGGTTGCGTCCACGCCCTTCAGCTGCAGGTCGAGACGCCCGTCGGGATAGGTCTTCAACTGGCCGATCGCGCGTGACTCGAGCGCGAAATCGTGACGGACGCTGTAGCGCGTACGTCCCGCCTTCTTGGTGTTGTCGCTCTGCGCGCGCAGGAAGTTCTCGAGGTCGCGCACCGACTTCTTGCGATCGATCACGGCCGTCAGCAGACGGTCGGCGGTCGCCTCGCCTAGGCGCTCGAAGATCAGCTTCAGGAAATACGCTGCCTGCAGGCCGACGACGTCGCTTGCCGCCGCCATGCGCTCGAGCAGCGTATTCGGCAGCGCGTTCAGCGACAGCGTCTTGCTGATCGATGCCTTGTCTTTGCCGATCTTTTCCGCGAGCGTGTTCTGGTCGGGGAAGACCTTCTCGTCGAGCAGGCGCTTCCATGCCACTGCGTCGTCGAAGATCGTCTGGCGTTCGTGATCGTGGTTGGCGCGATACGCGATCGTGTAGAGCTGCTCCGGCGTGTGATCGGTGCGGAACGTCGCGTTGATCGTTTCGTCGCCGTTGATGCTCGTGGCGCGCAAGCGGCGTTGACCGTCGATCACGACGAGCTTGCCCGGAAACTCCGGCAGCCGCGTGACCTTGATCGGCTCGATCTGCCCTTCTCGCTTCAACGTCAACGCGAGTTCGTGCAGGCTCGATTCGGAGTAGAACACGCGCGGGTTGAACGGGTTCGGAATGCAGTCCTTGACCGCGACGCGTTGCGGCGCGCCGAGATCCAGCGCATCGGGTGGCGTGACGCCGGGGGCGGCAGCCACCACGGCGTCGACGCCGGTTTTCGCCGCCGAGGACGGCTCGGGTATGCGTGTTTCAAGCGCTGCGTTTTCTTGCGCGAGCCCGCGCAGCAGGCCCGCCGCGAGATGCAGATTGCCGGTCGGCTTTTTCTCTTTGGTTGTGTCCTTAGCCATGAGCGGCTCCCGTTGCGCGCGTCGATGCGATGTATTGGGCCATTTCGGTCACGAGCTTTTCGATCTCGGCACGCGCCTCTTTCAGCCCCTTCAGATACCGGTTGTGATGGTGAATCGTCGTGCCGAGCGCGAACGTCTGGCGATAGACCTCGCGTTGCGCGATCTGGCTGTCGAGCAGATGTTCCCCTATTTCTTCTGCCCTTAGAATTTTTAAAATTTCTTCACGCATTTTAGTTTTTCCATTGACGCTATTCAGCATTAATGCGGAAGAGAGATTGGGATTGCGAACGGCGCGCATCGACTCGATCATCCGGATCATGGCGACGGTGCTGTACAGGTCGGCCGGAGACGGCGACAACGGCACCAGGCAAAAATCGGCCACTTCGAGCACGGAGGCAATGCGTGGGTCCTCGAGGTTGCCGGGACAGTCGACGACGATGACGTCGAAGTTTGCGTCCTGTTTTTTTATTTCGGCACCGATGCCGCGCCCGGCAGGCGCCAGCGACAGGACTGTCATTGGAAGCGTATTCTCGCCGCTCGTTACCCAGCGGACGGAAGTGCCTTGAGGGTCGGCGTCGATCAGCGCCACTTTGTTCCCGCCGGCTTCGAATGCCGCCGCGATATTGACGGAGATGGTCGTCTTCCCCGTCCCACCTTTTTGATTGCTAACGGCGATTTTGAAGGCCATTAAATTCTCCACGGAGTTTTGCGTAATATATTCAGCGAAACGCTGATTGTCCAGACAAACGCTTTCACGGCATCCGATTTTTTTACGAAACGTGGTTGTCACGTGACAAGTCGGTCGAATGGCTGGGTGGCTCGAATAAACACTCTGGGCAGAAAAACGCTGGGGTGGCGATTGCGGGGCACGCCGGGTCTGTGGGTATCTTTAAATTGCGCGGCGCGCGAACGCGGTGTTATGGAAGCGCGACGGTAGGGCGGGCGGTTGTCACGTGACAAACGGGATGCCGGGAGCTACGTACGTCACGGCGCCCGCGCGGGAGAGCGGGGCTGAGTTGGGCGCCTTTTCGATAGATTGGGCGCCCGTTGCGCTTGTCGCGGCCCCTGGTTCGCGGTTGTTACGTGACAACTACCCGGGCGACGCTCGGTGGCCTGCCGGGGTCCGCCGTCTTGAATCAACGGCCCTTTTGCCGCCCATCTCCTCGATGATCGTGTCAGTAGGTTCCTGATGCCTACGACGCTCCGTAACTGCAGAAGTGCGTAGGCGCGATCGCAGGAGACGAGTTGTCACGTGACAACGACGTGGGCCGTTGGATATCGCTTCGGGCGGCTCGAAAGAAGAGAAGGACGCTACGTTCGCCGCGGAAAGACCGCCGTTGGATTCGGGCCGGGCGGCATCGGGCTAAACTGCAAGCCAGCCGGGTTAGCAGCTGTCGCATCATGCCGTGATGTGTCCCTAATAAATGAGTGGCGGACACCCGCCTTGCATCGCAACGGTCTTGATTACGCCTCGGACGCTGACGATCTCGGTCAATGTGCTCGAGTGGGCCCAGCGTAGGGACGTGAAAACCGCCCTCCGTTGGCTTTGAGCGCGACCGTGAAACAATCGCGAAAAACTGACGCGCCGCCGGGATCCTTTTGTCACAAGGGTTTACGCTGGATTGCTCAAGCTGTTTCACGGAAAATACGCCGCGTCCGGGTGGGAAACGGGGGCGGATGGCGGCTGGCGCTTCGGAACATCATCCGCGAGTTTCTCACGGGAGGAAATGTATCGATCGATACGTGTTTCGTCGTAAGCGATACGAGTCGTCCGTCTGCGCGATTCATTGCCGAGCCTGATGCCGGAAACGGCGCTCATGCCGCGCGCCGATCCACACCGGTTGTCACGTGACAACGCGCGCAAACCGACGCACCGCGCGGTTTAAACGAGGGCCACCGGACGACCACATCACCTATATTCGCAGGGCGTTATCGCCCGTGAACTTACCTCTCAGCTTCCGCTGGGCACAACCGCCAGCGGCGAACCTTCCTTCCGGACGCGCTCTTCTCCTGAGGCACAGCCCGCCACCATTGCTCGCCGCGATGCGGTGCATCGAGATCGAGACGTTCGCCCATCCGCGGCGTCGACAGCGGAACACCTCGCGCGACGGCGACGGCCATGACTCTTTCGAACGGATCTTGCCAACGATGCATGGCAAGGTCGAACGTCCCGTTGTGTATCGGTACGAGCTGTCGTCCGCGCAGATCGATATGAGCCTGAACCGTCTCTTCCGGCTGCATATGCACGTACGGCCACTGAGCGTCGTATGCGCCAGTCTCGATCAATGTCACGTCGAACGGACCCAAGCGCTCGCCGATTGCCTTGAAGCCATCGAAGTAACCGGTGTCCCCGCTGAAGAACACACGAAGATCGCCGTCGACGATGACCCATGACGCCCAAAGCGTGCTGTCGCCATCGAACAGACTCCTGCCGGAGAAATGCTGCGCGGGCGTGGCCGTCAGCGATAGCCCATCGATCTCGACGCTTTGCCACCAATCGAGCTGCTGCACTTTCGTTGCATCGACACCCCATTCGACCAAGCGGTCGCCGACGCCCAGCGGCGTGACGAATACGCCCGTTGTTGAAGCGAGCGCAAGCACCGTTTCACGATCGAGGTGATCGTAGTGATCGTGCGACAGGATGACTCCACGCAGCGGGGGCAAATCCTCGAGCGCGATCGGCGTAGGGTGGAACCGCTTCGGACCGAGTGTGCGGAACGGCGATGCGCGCTCCGAAAAGACGGGATCGGTTAACCACCATTCGCCGCGCAACTTGATGAGCAGTGTCGAATGCCCGAGACGGTACAGGCTGCGGTCCGGCGCTTCGTCGAGTTCGGATACGGTCAACCGATCGACGGGCAGCGCCGCGGCGGGCATCGTGCCTTGTGGTTTATTGACGAGCATGTTCCATGCGATCCGGAGCATCTTCCCGAATCCGTCGGCTGACCGCGGCCTCACGTTGGCGAAGCGCTCGCCGTTATGCTGCGTTGAACGACGACCATACGCGCGACTGCGCTTCCCGGCCGTGAGGCCGAGCGCGCGCTGCACAAAGGTAAAAGGTGAGGCCATGTTCGATTCGTCCGAAAAAGTACACTCAGCAGTGTAGTTTCTTATTCGGAAAAGTAAACTGCGCGGTGTAAAATTTTTCGAATGAACACCACCTCGTCTCCACAGCGCCTTACCGACCGCAAACGTGCTGCGATTGTCGATGCGGCTATCGAGGAGTTTCTCGCCTCCGGTTACGACGCAACGAGCATGGATCGAATCGCCGCTCACGCCGGCGTATCCAAGCGCACGATCTACAATCATTTTCCGAGCAAGGACGCGCTGTTCGTCGCGATCCTGCAGAAACTGTGGGACGCGACGCGGGGCGACGGCACACCTGCATATCGCGACGATGTCCCGTTGCGCGAGCAACTCGTTGCACTGCTGAATCGCAAACTAAAGTTATTGAACGACGAGTCGTTCCTGGCGCTTGCGCGTGTCGCGATCGGCGCGGCGATGCATTCGCCGGACCGCGCACGCGACATGGTCGCGCGCCTCGGCGAGCGCGAAGAAGATGTCACCGTTTGGATCCGCGAAGCGTCCGCCGCTGGACGTTTGTCTTTATCCGACCCCATATTTGCCGCGCAACAGTTGCATGGCATCGTGAAGGCGTTTGCGTTCTGGCCGCAATTGACGATGGGCCAGCCGCCGCTCGACTCGCAGGATCGACGAAAGGTCGCCGAATCGGCGGCCGACATGTTTCTCGCGCGCTACGCGCGCGCCGACGGCAAGGATACCCCCGTGAAATCGTGAGATTGAGCGCACTTCCCGCCCGGCGCGATGAGCCCGGAATCGCTGAAGCCTCTTGCGCGTATCGACACCGACATGAACGTCACCAGTACAGACGCATCGAATCGTGAGGACAGGTCAATGAAAACGCTGCTGATCGTCTATCACACGATGACCGGCGGGACGCGTCAGATGGCCGAGGCGGCGGCCGCGGCTGCACGCGACGAATCGGGTGTCGTCGTCCGGCTGCAGCGCGCGGATGCGACTACGCCCGAGCACGTATTGAGCGCCGACGCGTACCTCTTCGCGACGCCCGAAAATCTTGCGGCGATGTCCGGTGTCATGAAGGATTTTTTCGATCGCTGTTATTACCCCGTGCTCGATCGCGTGAACGGCCGGCCGTATGCGGCGATGATCTGCGCGGGCAGCGATGGTCAGAACGCGCTACG
This sequence comes from Burkholderia sp. BC1, assembly GCF_052683555.1. Lineage (NCBI taxonomy): Bacteria > Pseudomonadati > Pseudomonadota > Betaproteobacteria > Burkholderiales > Burkholderiaceae > Burkholderia > Burkholderia sp. BC1. The sequence goes on along the minus strand of NZ_JBQYLP010000012.1, from coordinate 102,230 downwards.
CCAGATCGACCGGATCGCGACCGGCTGGCGACTCAACAGCGTGGCGCCGGGCCTGATCGTATGCACGCATGCGCAGACACCGGAGCGCATCCTTGCGCCGAAGACCATCGACGCCGACGATCTGGCGCGCTGCGCGGAACTCGGCGCCGCGCTCGCGGCAGGACTGGCGCTCGGCATCTTTTGATTCGTGATGCCGTCGCCGGACGCGCGCTCGACTAATCTCCCGTCTTCGCCGCTTCCGGTCGATGATGTTCTGGCCAGAGACGCTTCACGAGATCGCGCGAAGCGCCGTAGGCATAGCAACTGTCGATTTTCACCGGCTTGCCGTTGCTGTCGTACTCGTTCAGCGACGACGGGCGAAATCCGACCATCGTCTGATATGCGGCCGTCGCGAGCGGCGTAAGAATCTCCTTCAAATGCGTGCAGGTGTCGCACGATGGCAGGCGCTTGCGGACCTCGCTGTTCCACCCGGCACCGATGCGCAGGCCGACCAGCGCCTGCAGCGAATCGCCGCCGCCGGGACATTGCGCGTACGGATGCGATTTGATGAAGGTGGAAACCGCGCGAACGACCATGTCGACATCGAAGACGAGCGTGACACCCAGATCGTGAATCGGCGCATGTGCGGCGATCATCCGCGCATCGCCGGGCGGCGTAAAGTCGACAGGCTTTCGGTCCGTCAGACACGCCGTCACTTCGAACAAGCCGTCGCTGCGTCGACAACCGCGCATGTCGATCTGCCGATGATGAATTTCCTCGCGCGTGACGTCTTGCTGCGCGGTGTCGTGTGGGGAAACCATGGATCTACTCCGTTGCGCAACCGGGTTTGCATAGCAATGTGTATGCGGCCGGGCACGCGATAACGTGGACGCACAACAGCCGGACGCTGCACGACATACTACGCACTTTCGTGCTTTTCGGCAGCGGTGCGACTCGGGACGAAAAGGATGCGTACGCAACCAAATAGACGGAGGCATCGACGCGCGTTTCGCGCCGGCCGTTCATCGCACGGTCGATGCGGCGGCATATAAGTGACAACAATGCGCGCGTTCTCGCACAACGCGATCCCGGACACCGCGTGGCACCATGCCTCAGTCCGCGATCCGGGAATCGTTCCTTCCCGTCGCGCAGCATGCCGGGACACCGGAAATCATCGTGCCCCATTGCTTCTGGCATTCCGTCCGTTTTCGTCACCCAGCACCGCCGCTTTCCCGCACTCGCCGACCCGTCGGTCGCCGTCCGGGTACACGCAGTCCGGCCGATCCGGACCAGCGAGTCAGCCGTCACCCGCGCGTACCGGTATACTTCCACTCCTGCCTTGTCCGGCATCTTGGCCGGTGCCTGAAACAGTGGCGTGCGCGATGCGGTTTCGTCGCGATCCGCGTCGGCGGCAGATGCTGCAGTCGATGCGGCGAAGCGCGTGGTCCGACGTCGATACGCGCGATGGCCGCGCGAATCACGCCTTACACTCCTGGTGGATTGAATTTATGGGTTTTGAACAACTTGCCGAATTGCGGGCGCAGCTCGCAGCGAAGGCCAAGCAGGAACGGAACGCGAAGCGGCCGGCAACGCGTCCGGACACCGGCGCGAAGCCGTCCGGCGATCGTCCGCCTCGCGGGGCCAAATCGGGTGCCGGCACCAAAGCAGCGACGAGCGCGAAGGCCGCGCCGGCAAAGCCGTCGGCGCCGGTCGATCCCGTGATCGTCGCGATCGGAAAACTGCAACGGCGTTTTCCGCGCGCGTTCCCGAAGAATCCGGCACCTAAAGTGCCGCTGAAGGTCGGTATCTGGGAAGACCTCGCGCGCGAAGCACAGACGCTCGGTCTGAGCGAAGCGGAGCTGCGCGATGCGATGTCGACGTGGTGTCGCGGCAACCGTTACTGGTCGTGCCTCGTCGAAGATGCGGTCCGCGTCGATCTGCAGGGCAACGAAGCAGGGCGCGTGACGCGCGACGATGCGGCGCGCGCGCGACACCTGAAGTCGCGGCGTCCAGGCAAGGGTGCTGCGAAGCCGGCGAAGGGCACGCAGCAGCCGAAGGCCGACGCGCAGACGGACGCCGCCGTGCAGCAGCCGGCCGCCGCGGACACGCAACCGTCGGTCGAACCGGCGCCGCAAGTCGAACAGCAAGCGGCTGATAATGAGTAATGCGCGATACGTCGCCGCGTTCATCGCGCGGCGACCTCTTCGGCGGAACGTATGTAGCCGATCTGTCGTGTCGTTCTGAGTTGCGCCGCGGTAAACACCGAGGTGGTAAAAATGTCAGCGCGCGAGCAGCGGCGTGGACGCTTGCAAGGTTCATCGACGCGTAGCATTCCGCGTTCCCGAGCGAAGTCGGCACACGATTCACGCGAAGTGCAGCTCACAAAATTCGTCATCCTGATCGAGCAACGACACATGCCCGTCGACGTGAAGGAACGGAGTTGATCCCGTTGCGCTGCCGATGCTCCGTGTTCGAGACCACATCCTGCGCCGACTTCGCCATCGTCCATGGTCCCTTTCGACGCGAGGCTCGCGCGAATTGATGCGGTACCTTCGCCCGTCTCTCGATGAGCAACGCGACTCGTGATAAACAAGACACGCACGCTTATCAGCTGGACGCAATCTTCACCGACCGACGCACCGGGCAAAACCACCGTAACCGACAGCATCCGCGCACTGCACACGGCAACGGCACACCGTTCGCCCCACAAGCCCCCAACGGCCTACATTCACCCGCCGTTCTGAACCAGCCGAATCAACGTTCCATCCAGATCAACCAGCGCACCGACCTTACCACCCCACGCCTCGCGCTTCGGCCGATGCGCGCGAGGCCATCCGGTCGTCGTCTCCGGTATGCCGGCCGCGATGACTTCATCGAAGAACGCGTCGACATCGTCGAGGCGAAAACAGCAACTGAACCAGCTTTCAGCCGGATCGAGATCGGGATGCCGAAAGAACTCGAGTAACAGATCGCGTCGCCGCAGAATCATCCACTCGTCATCACGCCAGGTTTCGACAAACCCGAACTTGGCGTAGAAGCGCGACGTCGCGTCGAAATCGCGCGAGGGCAGATTGGGGCTGGCAATATCCGTCATGGCGAGATGCTCCGAGTAGCGGCACAGCGAACCGAGGCGACCGACTATCGCTGCGGAGGAAAGCAAACAGGAAAGTCCTCGCAGCCGGGACAACCAGGCGCGGGCTCCGGCGGCAAGCCGAGCGATGCAGCGGCTTCCTGCGCGAGGAATTTCTTCCAGCGCAGCTGGCCGACGTTGCGCGCTGCGACCGCCGGAAAATAGCGATCGAGCATCGCCGCGACCGCGTCGCGGCCGTCGAGCCCGAGGTCGCGCCACAGATGATCGCCGCGCAGACACGCATGCGCGACGATCGAAGCGACGCAGTCGGCGTCGTCGACGGCCACTGCACCGCCGATATCGCGCATCAGCAGTGCATGCAAGGTCGCGACGAACGTGACATGTGCGGGCGACAAGGAGCGAAGGATAAAAGGCGCTGCCAATGCCGCAGCGACGTCGCAGGACAACGCCGGAAAATGCCGCGCGAGCAGCCGCGTCAATTGCGCGTGCGACAGACCGAGCAGCGCGAGCTCGTTGCGGCTCGCGCGCGCCGCAACGAGCATGGCGAACAGTCTCGCGTCCGGATTGCGCGGATCGACCGCGCCCGACAGCAGCGACCGCAACGTCTCGGCGCCCGCCGCACACGCGCTCGCGTCAACCGGCTTCGAATCCTTCACTCGATGCCGACGATCACGCTCGATGCCTTGAACATCGCCGTCGCGGCGCTGCCGCTCGCGAGTCCGAGGCGTTCGACGCTATCGTTCGTGACGATCGCGATGATCTCGGTGCCGCCGGCCGTCCTGATCGCGACTTCCGAATTCACGGCGCCCTTCGCGACCGACGCGACGGTGCCCGCGATGCAGTTGCGTGCCGAGACCTTGCCGGCATCGACATCGACCATCACGATGACCGACGACGCCTTCACGAGCGCAAACGCTTTCGTGCCGGTCGACAGGCCGAGCGAGGCGGCGCTGCCGTGCGTGATGACCGCGACGATCTCGAGACCGTCCTGAGTACGCAGCGTGATTTCGTCGTTGACGGCGCCCGTCTTGACGGCGCTGATCTGACCGGTGAATTGATTACGGGCACTGGTTCGCATGGCGAGTCTCCGGGGACGGGCCGCATCGCGCGCGGCAAATGGACAACGAAAGTGCGGTCGAGTTTACCGCCGATGCGACCGGCGTGCGGCATTCGCCTGCACGACACGCCTATCGCCCGTTATTCGCGGCGCCGTCCGCCGCCGCCGGCCGAGCCGACGACGTCTCCTGCTGCGACGCAGCGGGCGTCGCATCGCCCTCCCATCCGCCGCCGAGCGCGAGAAACAATCTCACCTGATCGGCCGCGACCTGTCCTTCGGCGGCCGCAACTTGCGCGTGCACGCTGGTCAGCGTGCGCGTCGCGTCGAGATCAGCGATGAACGACTCGCGTCCGGCGCGATAGAGCCGATGCGTTTCATCCGCCGAGCTGCGCGCCGACTCGTACGCGGTACGCAGTTCGTCGGCACGCTGTACGTCGGCCGCATACGCGGCGAGGCTCGACTGCGTTTCGCGCAGCGCATTCAGTACGACGCCGTCGAAATGCGCGAGCGCACCGCCGGTCGCGGCTTCGGCTTCGCGCACACGCGCGCGCTGTCCGTTGACCGGAAAGGTCCAGCTGATCAGCGGGCCGAACGACCAGCGATTCGTCGTCGACGAGAAGAGATCGGCGGCGACGCCGACCGACCCCGCCGACGCGCCGATGCTGATCGACGGATACAGCGCGGCGGTCGCGACGCCGATGCGCGCGGTTGCAGCCGCAAGTTGACGTTCGGCCTCGCGCACGTCGGGACGGCGGCGCAGCAGTGCGGCGCCGTCGCCGATCGGAATCGGCCGGCGCAGCTTCGGCAGCCGCGCGCATTCGGTGACGGCCTTCGGCAAGTCGGCCGGCGCGCGCGCGAGTAGCGCAGCGAGCTGGTACTGCGCGATCTTGCGGCGGCTTTCGAAGCGCGGGATGTCGGCGGCGAGCGTGCGGACCTGCGTGACGCCGCGCGTCACCTCGGTCTGATTGCCGCGCCCGACGTCACGCAGCCGCTGCGAGAGCGCGACACGCTGCCGTTGCAGCGCGACCGATTGCTTCGCGATCTCGAGTTCCTCACCGGCCGAACACGCTTCGACGTAAGCGCGCACGACGTCGGCGACGACCGTGATGCGCGCGAGATCGGCGGCGGCCTGCACGGCCTCGCTGTCTGCGCGCGCCGCTTCGACGCCGCGCCGCAGCTTGCCGAACAGATCGATCTCGTACGACACGTTGATGCCGAGCGACCCTTCGTTGACGACCGGCAACTTGTTCTCGAGCAGATACTGCTCGGCCGATTCCTGCGCGCGTTGCACCGCTGCTTCGGTGCGACCCGAGAAGCCGCCCTGCTGGTTCGCGACCTCGAGCGCCGCGCGTGATCGCGCGAGATTGGCCGCCGCGACGCGCAGGTCGGTATTCGACGTCAGCGCGCTGCGCACGAGGTCGTTGAGCGCCGGATCGTCGTACAGCTGCCACCAGTTGCCGGGCACCGCGTCGTGCGAAACGAGCGTCCCGTTCGCATCGTCGAGCGCGTGATTGGCAAGCGGTGCGTTCACGTACGCCTGCTGCGGCAGCGTGTAGTCGGGGCCGACCGACTTGCATGCGCCGAGCGCGAGCGCGAGCGGTGCGAGCGTCGCCGCGACGCGAAGACCGGGCCGCTTCATTGCGACGCTCCCGCCGCACTGGCGGCCGTGCCGGACGCGGTAGGTGCGACCGGCGCGACCGGCGCGACCGCCTGCGCGCGATCGCGACGCTGCGTATCGGGCGCACGCACGGCGACGGTCGCGGTGCGCCCGGCGATCATGCGGAAATCGTCCGGCACTTCGTCGAGCGCGACACGCACCGGTACGCGCTGCGCGAGCCGCACCCAGCTGAAGGCGGGATTCACGTTCGGCAGCAGGTTCGACCCTTGCGTGCGGTCGCGATCCTCGATCGCCGCGACGATGCTCTGCACGTGACCGCGCAGCGAGTGCGGTTCGCCCATCACGAAGATGTCGACGGGCTGACCGATATGGATGCCGCGCAGCTTGGTTTCCTCGAAATAGCCGTCGACGCGGAACGAGTTGCGATCGACGACCGACAGCACGGCACGGCCGGCCGGCACGTATTCGCCGACGCGCGGTGCGCGATCGTTCAGATAGCCGTCGACGGGGCTCACGACGGTCGTGCGCTGCAGGTTCAGCTTCGCGGTGTCGAGCGACACCTGCGCATCCTGCACGGCCGCTTCGCCTTGCTCGACGCGCGTGCGGCTCTCCTCCACCTGCTCGCTCGCGACGAGATTGCCGAGCTGCAGGTTGCGCGCATATTCGCGCTTCGCTTGCGCGAGCGTCGCGCGGCGCTGGGCGAGCGTCGCTTCGGCGAGCCGTTCCGCGAGCGCGTAGCGCGCGCGGTCGATCACGAACAACACCTGTCCACGCGTGACGGCCTGGTTGTCGGCGACTTCGACGGACGTGATCAGCCCCGACACGTCAGGCGCGACCTGGATCACGTCGGCGCGCACGTGCCCGTCGCGCGTCCATGGCGAGAACATGTAGTAGTCGATCACGCGCCATAGCACGAGCGCGGCGACGACGACGACGATCAGGGTGAGCAGGACCTGTCCTGCCGAGAGCCAGGGTTTTTTCACGTTCACGTTAGGTAGCCACGAAATGGTGGGACACGATCACGACGGCGGCGAATACGAACACGTAGATGCCGAGATCGAAGATCGAACGGTGCCAGACGAGGCGGTAGAAGCCGATGCGATCGAGCACGGTGCGCACGGCGACGTTGATCAGGTAGGCGATCAGCATCAGCACGAGCGGAGCGGGCACGAACACGCCGAGAATGTCGATTTCGCCGATCATGGTCGCGGTCGGAAAGTCGGGTAGGGAAGCGGCATCATGCCTGCGCTCCGTCGGGCGTTTGCGGCGCGCGCGTGGACGCGGCCGGATACAGCGACAGACGCAGGCCGACGAGCGCATGCAGCGCGTCGCGCAGCCGGCGATGCATGACCGGGATCGCGTGACCGGCCGGCGGCGCATCGCCGGGCGCGGGTGCCGCGCCGGGCAGATTGCGGCCGACCACGCGCCGCAGCGCATCGTCGATCGATTCGAGCAGCGCGGGCGGCACTGGCTGACGCGCGTTCGCCGCGGCGCAGCGCGCGTAGTGGTCGGTTACGCCGGCGAGCACGCGATCGATCGCGTCGGACAGATCGCCGGACAATTTGCGCCGCAGCCGGCGCAGATCGAGCGCGTTCAGCGCGATGCGCAGATCGCGGAAGCTCTCGATCGACGGATGACGGTGGTCGTCGGACGCACCGAGACGCGGCAGCAGTTGCGTCACGCGATCGAGCATGCGCGACGCATGGTTGCGCTGGTCCTCGAGCGGTTGCGTCGAGGCCGAGCGTGCGACGTCCTCCCAGCCCGAGCGCAGCAGCCGCCGCACCGCGAGCTCGGCGCCGAACGGCCGCGTCGCGCGTGTCCACACGTACGCAAACAGCAGTCCCGCGACGCCCGCGAGGTTGCTGTTCAGAAACACGAAGAAGTCGGCATCGTAGGCGCCCTGGATGCTGACGAACGTCGCCGTGTTGACCGCGACGAGCATCGTGACCATGTTGAACTGCGGTCGCGGCAGCAGCGTGCCGATCAGGATGAACGGGCCCGCGAACATCAGCACGAGCATCGGGAAATCGTGCACGTGCGGCAGCACGACGAAGAGGTACAGCCCCGCGAACACGACGCTCGCGGCCGTCGCGAGGAAGAACCGGAACACCATCGGCGCCGGTTCGTCGAGCGCCGCGAAGAAGCTGCACGCGACGGCCACGAGCGTGACGGCGCCGGCACCGTCGTGCCAGCCCGATTCGATCCACAGCCAGCATGCGAACACGATTGCGCCGACGACGGTCAGCGTCGAGAACAGCATCATGCCGCGATCGAAGAAGCGCTCGGTGCCGCCGAGCCGCCAGTGCCGGTAGCGCGGCTGCCACACGCCCGATTCGTTCGCGATCAGCGCGCGCAGCGAACGGCAGTCCTGCCAGATGTCGATCACCTGGCGCAGCCGCCATAGCGCGTTCGACAGCAGCGCGCCGTCCCAGCTCGCGAGTGCCTCATCGGTCGGCTGCAGCGCCGCGATGCCGGCACGCAGGCGGTCCGCGACCGGATCGTCGGCCATGTCGCCGTCGGTGCCGGGCTTGATCGTGGGCAGCGGTGCGTCGAACCATGCCGCGGCGTCGGCGAGCAAGGCATCGAGTGCGGGCGGCCGCACGTGCAGGTCGCGCATCAGCGCGATGAGCGGATCGGCAAGCGATGACATCAGCGGCAGGAACAGCTGCATTCGCCCCGCGAGCGCCTGCGCGCGCGACAGCACGCGCGGATGCGCATGGTCGTAGCTGAGCTGGCTCAGCAGGAATTCGAGGCCCGTGATCGTGGTCGCGAGCCGCTGCCGGCAGGCGCTCAATGCCTTGCCGGCGATACGGCCGGACAGCGTTTCACGCCCGTAGAACGCGGCATCCCTGAACCATGCGTCGGTGCGCTCGATCAGCGTCGGCGCGAGCCGGTTCGGAAACACCGTGCTGCCGACGACGCTCGCGCAGACGATCCCGAGCACGATCTCTTCGGTGCGCGCGATCGCGACGTCGAACACGCTGGCCGGGTTCGTCACGGTCGGCAGCGCGACGAGCGGCATCGTGTAGCCGGCAAGCATGAACACGTAGCTGCGCGCGGTGCGGTCGGAGATCGCGAGGTAGAGCAGCGTGCCGCACCACGTCGCGACGATGACGCTGAACAGGAGCGGCGTCTCGACGAACGGCGGCACGAAGAAGATCGCCGCGGCCGCGCCGAGTGCGGTGCCGAGCGCGCGATACAGCGCCTTCGAGCGCGTCGCGCCGACGAACGGGTTCGACACGATGTAGACGCTCGCCATCGCCCAGTATGGACGCGGCAGCTGAAAGTACAGGCCGAGATACAGCGCCAGCATCGATGCGGCGAACGTCTTGCCCGAGAACAGCCAGTCGCGAAGGCTCGGGTAGGTCATGACGCGGAACCGGCCGAGTGCGGCGCGCGCGGCGCCGTTGCATGCGCGTCGGCGCCATTGAATGCGGTCAGCACGCGCAGCGTCGCTTCGAGGTCGCTGCGCGAGACCCCCTTGAGCACCTGCGCGCGCAGCACGCGCAGATCTTCCTCCATCTTCTCGGTGACGGCGCGGCCCTCGGCCGTCAGCGAGATCGTTTTCGCGCGGCGATCGTGCGGGTCTTCGTCGCGGCGCGCGAGGCCGGCCGCGCACAGCTGATCCAGCAGACGCACGAGCGACGGGCCTTCGATGCCGACGTACTCGGCGAGCGTGCCCTGACGCACGCCTTCGCCGAGGCGACCGGCGATCAGCAGCGGCGTCGCGCACGCTTCGGACACGTTGTACGCGGTGAGCATGCTGTCGCTCGCGCGGCGCCACTTGCGCGCGCTGAGCACCAGCAGGCTGCTGACGGCGAGGCGGAGATCGTGCAGATTCGTCATGGGCGAGATGATAGGGCAAAACCATTCGATAGCAAACTATCGTTCGGTGTCACCCGGCTGTCACGTCGTCGTGCGGTTCGGCCGCCCGCAACGACGAATCTAGGCCGCGCGCGACGCACGGTCAAGCGGCGCGATGGCGAGCGTGTGCCTTCGTCCGGTCCGGCGCGCTCCCTATTGAATGGTCTGACGTCAACCGTTCCGCGACACGGCGCTCGGGCACGGCGCGGGCACCGCGCGTGCGCAGGCGGACTGTCATCTTTTCGTAAGACATGCGTAGCAGGCACGCGAAGTGCACGCCGCGGTATACCCGCAGCGTCCTGCTTTCGCACGCGATTGCACTAGGACAATATTTTTCGGGTGTCTTTCTGAGCGACCATGCGGAAGCCACGACGGAGACATCGAGATGGGACGGACCGAGGTATCGACACGCTGGCACGACGCGATCGGCGCCGTGCATGGCATCGAGTCGAAATACAAGCGGCTCGTGAAGGCGATCGCCGCCGACATCGAGAGCGGCGCGCTCGCGCCCGGCGCACGGCTCGCGCCGCAGCGCGACGTCGCGGCCAGTCTCGGTGTCAGCGTGCAGACCGTGACCAACGCGTACAAGGAGCTCGAAAGGCAGGGCCTGATCCGCTGCGAGGTCGGGCGCGGCAGCTTCGTCGCCGCGCGCGTGACCGAGTCGATGTCGAACTACATGCTCGATACGGCCGAACGCGAGCTCGTCGATTTCTCGATCGCGCGCATCGTGCATACGCCGGAGCACGACGCGGCATGGCGGGCCGTCTGCGCGGAGCTGGCCGGCACCGAGGATCAGCCGTGGATCCGCTCGTTCCGGCCGATCGCCGGCCTCGACGCGCATCGCGAAGCCGGCGCCGCATGGCTCGCGTCGCTGAACATGCCCGTGCATCCGGAATCGCTGCTGATCACGAACGGTGCCGCGCATGGCATCTTTCTGGCGCTTGCATCGATCGTCGGCCCCGGCGACACCGTGCTCTGCGAAAGCCTGACCGATCATGGCGTGATCGGCTCGGCGAACGTGCTCGGGTTTACGCTGAAGGGACTCGAGATGGACGAGCACGGAATCCGCCCCGAACACTTCGAGGAAATGTGCGACGGCGAGCGGATCAGCGCGCTCGTTTGCACGCCGACGCTCAACAATCCGACCGTCTCGATGATGTCCGATTCGCGACGCCGGTCGATCGCGCGGATTGCGGCGCGCTACGGCGTGTACGTGATCGAGGACGACGTGTACGGCCCGCTTCCCGCCAAAACCGCCACGCCGATCGCGAGCATGATTCCCGAGCTCGGCTTCTACTGCACGAGCATGACGAAATCGGTGCTGACGGGCTTGCGCACCGGCTACCTGGCCATGCCGCGGCGGCTCGCGCTGCGCGTGGAAAGCGTGCTGCGCGTGAGCAGCTGGATGGCGACGTCGCCGATCGCCGAGATCGCGACGCGCTGGATCGCGGACGGCACCGCGCGCCGGCTCGTCGAGCTGCAGCGGCAGCGGCTCGCGGTGCGGCAGGAGATGGTGAAGGCCGCGCTTGGCCCATATCTGCTCGGCACGCATCCGAACGCGCTGTCGGCGTGGCTGCGCGTGCCCGACTACTGGCAGGCCGATCGCCTCGTGCGCGAATTGCGCACGCGCAAGATCGCGGTCACGTCGCCCGATCCGTTTCTCGTCGGCGGTACCGAGCGGCCGAACGCAGTGCGCGTGTGCATCGGCGCGGAAACCACCGACGCCGCGTGCAATGCGGCGCTCGAGACGATGGCCGGCGTGTTCGAGCAATATCCGCACGTGCACGATTTCCACTGACTTTCCGCTGCAGCGATGCGGCGCCGCACACGAGCGCCGCACACGAGCTCCGCACAATGTACCAGGACATTCGAAAGCGCAATTTGGAACATTAGACTGGATCGCACCACATCAATGAGGCGTGCGTTCCATGTCCTTCCTGTCGCTGTCCGACGTCTACCGCGCGCGCCAACGCATCGCCGGGCGCACGTGCGTCACGCCGCTCGTCGCGTCCGCTGCGCTGTCCGCGCGCGCCGGCGTCCCCGTCCACCTGAAGCTCGAAACGCTGCAGCCGACGGGCAGCTTCAAGATCCGCGGCGCGACGAACGTGCTCGCGGAACTCGCGGCGCAGCGCGTGACGCGCGTCGTGACCGCATCGACCGGCAACCACGGGCGCGCGGTCGCTCATGCGGCGCGCGCGCTCGGCCTTGAAGCGGCCGTCTGCATGTCGTCGCTCGTGCCGGCGAACAAGGTCGATGCGGTGGCCGCGCTCGGCGCGCGCGTCGTGATCGTCGGCGACAGCCAGGACGACGCGCAGGCGGAGGCGCGACGCCTCGCACGCGACGAAGGCTATGCGTACGTGCCGCCGTTCGACGATCCGCGCATCATCGCGGGCCAGGCGACGATCGGCGTCGAGATTCTCGAAGCGCTGCCCGATGCGGCCACGCTGATCGTCCCGCTGTCCGGCGGCGGGCTGTTCAGCGGCGTCGCATTTGCCGCGAAAGCGATCCGGCCGTCGATTGCGGTGATCGGCGTGTCGATGGCGCGCGGCGCAGCCATGCATGCGAGCCTCGCCGCCGGTCGTCCCGTCGACGTCGAAGAACAGCCGACGCTCGCCGATTCGCTCGGCGGCGGCATCGGTCTCGACAACCGCTACACGTTCGACCTCACGCGCGCGCTCGCCGACGACGTCGTGCTGCTCGACGAGCGCTCGATCGCACGCGGCATCGCGCACGCGTATCGCGAAGAGCGGCTCGTCGTCGAAGGCGCGGGCGCGGTCGGCATCGCCGCGCTGCTCGACGAAGCCGTTCCGCGCAGCCGGCGCGACGGGCCCATCGTCGTCGTCGTGAGCGGCGCGAACATCGACATGGCCGCGCATCGCCGGCTGATTGCGGAGAACTGACATGGCGCATCCCATCACGCTGCTCGGCCAGGCGCAACTGCGCACGCTGGTGCCGCTCGATCGCGACGCGATCGATCAGGTCGAAGCCGCGTTCGTGTCGCTCGCGACGGAGCCCGTCGTGATGCCGCCGATCCTCAATCTCGCGCTGCCGGCACGTCACGGCGAAGTGGATGTGAAGACCGCCTACCTGCCGCGCTTCGACAGCTTCGCGATCAAGATCAGCCCCGGCTTCTTCGACAACCCGTCGCTCGGCCTGCCGAGCCTGAACGGGCTGATGCTCGTGCTGTCCGCGCGTACCGGTCTGACCGAGGCCGTGCTGCTCGACAACGGTTATCTGACCGCCGTGCGCACCGCCGCCGCGGGCGCGGTCGCCGCGCGTCATCTCGCCCGCGCCGATGCGCGGCGCGTGGCCGTGATCGGCACCGGCGAACAGGCGCGGTTGCAGCTCGACGCATTGCGGCTCGTGCGCGACGTCGCGCATGTGACGGTCTGGGCGCGCGATGCCGCACGCGCGGCGCAATTCGCTGCCGACGTGCGCAGCGCGCATGGCATCGAGGCGAGCGTCGCGCGATCGGTGCATGCGGCGCTCGCCGATGCCGACATCGCGGTCACCACGACGCCGAGCCGCGAGCCGCTCGTGCATGCCGAGGATCTGCATCCCGGGCTGCACGTGACGGCGATGGGCTCCGATGCCGAATACAAGACCGAACTCGCGCCGTCGGTATTCGCGGCCGCACGCTACGTCTGCGACCGCTTGCAGCAGACGCGTGCGGTCGGCGAGCTGCGGCATGCGATCGAGGCCGGCGCCGTCGCAGCCGACGCGGTCTTTCCCGAACTCGGCGAAGTGATTGCCGGCCGTTGTGCCGGCCGCACGCATCGCGACGAGATCACGATCTGCGACCTGACGGGAACCGGCGCGCAGGACACCGCCATTGCCGTTCTCGCGCTGCAGCGCGCCCGCGCCGCGGGAGCCGGAACGATTTTTCACAACGACCTCACGACCTGAGAGGAGACAGATGTCTGCAGTCATCGAAACCTACGAAGCCGCGCCGCGTCTTGCGTTCGCGCGCAGCGAATACGCTGCGCGCATCGCGAAGACGCGCGCGGCGATGGAGCGGGCCGGCATCGACCTGCTGATCGTCACGGACCCGACCAACATGGGCTGGCTGACCGGCTATGACGGCTGGTCGTTCTACGTACACCAGTGCGTGCTGCTGCCGATGGACGGCGAACCCGTCTGGTTCGGCCGCGGCCAGGACGCGAACGGCGCGAAGCGCACCGTGTTCATGGCGCACGACGACATCGTCGGCTATCCCGATCATTACGTGCAGTCGCCGGATCGCCACCCGATGGACTATCTGTCGACGGAAGTGATTGCGGCGCGCGGCTGGGGCGCATTGCGCATCGGCGTCGAGCTCGACAACTACTACTTCAGCGCGGCCGCGTACGCGTCGCTACAGAAGCACCTGCCCGCGGCGCGCTGGGTCGACGCGACGGCGCTCGTGAACTGGCAGCGCGCCGTGAAGTCGCCGCGCGAGATCGAATACATGCGCGTGGCCGCGCGCATCGTCGAACGGATGCATGCGCATATCGTCGAGACGATCGAGCCCGGCATGAAGAAGAGCGATCTCGTCGCGCAGATCTACGCGACCGGCATCGGCGGCGCGGACGGCTTCGGCGGCGACTATCCGGCGATCGTGCCGCTGCTGCCGACCGGCGCCGACGCAGCCGCGCCGCATCTGACCTGGGACGACACGACGTTCGAGCGCGGCGCCGGCACGTTCTTCGAGATCGCCGGCTGCTACCGCCGCTATCACTGTCCGCTGTCGCGCACGGTCTATCTCGGCAAGCCGCCGGCGCACTTCATCGAGGCCGAGCGCGCGGTGGTCGAAGGGATCGAGGCCGGGCTCGCGGCCGCGAAGCCGGGCAACGTCTGCGAGGACATCGCCAACGCGTTCTTCGCGGTGCTGCGCCGCGCGGGCATCGAGAAGGACAGCCGCTGCGGCTATCCGATCGGCGCGAGCTATCCGCCCGACTGGGGCGAGCGCACGATGAGCCTGCGACCGGGCGACCGCACGGTGCTCGAACCGGGCATGACGTTCCACTTCATGCCGGGTCTCTGGCTCGACGACTGGGGGCTCGAGATCACCGAAAGCATCCTGATCACCGAAACCGGTGTCGAGACGTTCTGCAACACGCCGCGCAAGCTGTTCGTGAAGGAGTAGATCGATGCGTGCTTCACCGATTGTGCCGACCGTCGACTTCGACGCGGACGGCGAACAGCACGGCTTCCTCAAGCTGCCGTACTCGCGCGACGACTCCGCGTGGGGCGCGGTGATGATTCCGGTGACCGTCGTGAAGCGCGGCGACGGACCGACCGTGCTGCTGACGGGCGGCAATCACGGCGACGAGTACGAAGGACCGGTCGCGCTCGCCAAGCTCGCCGGTTCGCTGAAGGCGTCCGACGTGACGGGCCGCGTGATCATCGTGCCGTTCATGAACTATCCGGCGTTTCGTGCCGGGCGCCGTACGTCGCCGATCGATGCGGGGAACCTGAACCGCAGCTTTCCGGGGCGGCCCGACGGCACCGTGACCGAGAAGATCGCCGATTACTTCCAGCGGCACCTGTTGCCGCTCGCGACGCACGTGCTCGATATCCACGCGGGCGGGCGCACGCTCGACTTCGTGCCGTTCGCGGCGATTCACGTGCTCGACGATCGCGATCAGGAAGCGCGCTGCGAGCGTGCGATGCGCGCGTTCGGCGCGCCGTATTCGATGCGCATGCTCGAACTCGACAGCGTCGGGCTGTACGACACGGCGGCCGAAGCGGCCGGCAAGGTGTTCGTGTCCACCGAACTCGGCGGCGGCGGCACGTCGACCGCGGCAAGCGTCGCGATCGCCGAGCGCGGCGTGCGCGGGTTTCTCGCGCATGCCGGCGTGCTCGCGACGCATCCGAACGAAAACGACGGCGTCGCGCGCACGGCGCCGCGTACGACGACGCTGCTCGACATGCCCGACGGCGCATGCTTCACGACCAGCGAGCATCGCGGGCTGCTCGAGATGTGTTGCGACCTCGGCAGCGAAGTGGAGGCTGGCGACGTGCTCGCGCGCGTGCACGACATCGACCGCACCGGCGTCGCACCGGTCGAATACGTCGCTCGGCGGCGCGGGCTGCTGGCCGCGCGGCATTTCCCGGGCCTCGTGCAGGCCGGCGACACGATCGCGGTGGTCGCCGACATCGTCGAGCGCAACATTCCGGTCGCCGCATAGGATGCGCACGCCGTGATCAAGCTCGACCGATACGATCTCGCGATCCTGCGCATTCTCGAACGCGACGGGCGCATCACGAAGTCGAAGCTCGCGGAAGCCGTGAACCTGTCGATCTCGCCCGCGTGGGAGCGCGTGCGCAAGCTCGAGGAAAGCGGCGTGATTCGCGGCTATCGGGCCGACGTCGACTGGGTCGGCGCGTTCTCGGGCAGCCGCATCGTCGTCGAGGTGACGCTGTCGCGTCATACCGCGCCCGACATGCGGCGTTTCGAGGAACGCGTGAGCGCGGCGCCCGAGGTCGCGCAGTGCTACGCGACGGGCGGCGGCGTCGACTACGTGCTGCATGTGGTCGCGCGCGACATCGATCACTACCAGCGCTTCATCGATGCGCTGCTGATGGAAGACCTCGGCATCGAGCGCTACTTCACGTACATCGTGACGAAGGTCGTGAAGTGCGAATCCGGCGGCGCGCCGGACTGGCAATGAAAACTTCGCGCCGGCGCGCGGCAATACCGAAAAAACCGCAAGCGCCGGCCGCATAAACCGAAATTTCCGGCGCCGGCGGCACGACAGAATGAAGCTCGTGCCCAACCAACGAGGAGACGCAGCATGCTGCCCGGACACCCCGTTCTGTTCAAGTCGATGTGCTATGTCGACGGTCGCTGGATTCACAGCGACAGTGCCGCGACGGTCGCCGTCGTGAATCCGGCCGATCAGGCCGTCATCGGCCACGTGCCGATGCTCGAGCGTGCGCAGATCGTCGCGGCGATCGATGCCGCGCAGCGTGCATACGAAACGTGGCGCTGGACGCCGCAGGCCGTGCGCAGTGCGGCGCTGCTGCGCTGGCACGCATTGATCCTGCGCCACCTCGACGACCTCGCCGCACTGCTCTCGCTCGAGCAGGGCAAGCCGCTCGCCGAGGCGCGCGGCGAGATCCGCTACGCGGCAAGCTTCGTCGAATGGTTTGCGAACGAGGCGAAGCGCGTCGCAGGCCGCACGATACCGACGCATATCGACGGCGCGCAGCTCGGCACCGTGATGGAGCCGGTCGGCGTCGCCGCGCTGATCACGCCGTGGAACTTCCCGGCCGCGATGATCACGCGCAAGGCTGCAGCGGCGATCGCGGTCGGCTGTACGACGGTCGTGAAGCCCGCGCACGAGACGCCGTTCTCTGCGCTTGCGCTGGCGCAGCTTGCCGACGAAGCCGGCTTCCCGGCCGGCGTGTTCAACGTCGTGCTCGGCGAGCCGCAGATGGCGATGGAAACGCTGGTCGGCGATGCGCGCGTGCGATCGGTGAGTTTTACCGGCTCGACGCGTGTCGGCCGTCTCGTGACCGAAACGGCCGCACGTGCGGGCATCCGCAAGGTTGCGCTCGAACTCGGCGGCAACGCGCCGTTCATCGTGACCGAGGACGCCGATCTCGACCAGGCGGTGCGAATCGCGGTCGCTGCGAAGTTTCAGACGTCGGGGCAGGACTGCTGCGCGGCGAACCGGATCTTCGTCGCGCGCCCGCTCTACGACGCATTCGTCACACGCTATGCGGACGCCGTGCGCGAACTGAAGACCGGCCCGGCGTTCGAGCCGGACGTCGATGTCGGGCCGCTCATGCATCAGGCGGCATTCGATGCCACGGTCGCGCGTGTCGACGACGCGCGTGCACGCGGCGCGCGCATCGTGGCCGGCGGCCGCCCGCATGCGCTCGGCGGCTGGTTCTACGAACCGACGGTGATCGCGGACGCCGCGCCCGGCATGCGCGTCTACGACGAGGAAAACTTCGCGCCGATCTCGGCCGTATGCGCATTCGACACGCTCGACGAAGTCGTCGCGAAGGCGAACGACACCGAGTACGGGCTCGCCGCGTACGTGTGCGCGACGCGCATCGACACGATCTTTCAGCTCGTGCGCCGGCTCGATTTCGCGATGGTGTCCGTCAACGGCGTGAAATTCACCGGTGCGCCGATTCCGTTCGGCGGCATGAAGGCGTCGGGCCTCGGCCGCGAAGGCGGCATCGAAGGCTTCGAACCGTTCACCGAAACCAAGTACTTCTGCCTCGGCAACCTCGGCCTGCCCGTCGCGGCGGCGGCCTGATCATTCAAAGGAGTTCATCATGACGCAATCCATCGACGCGCTGCTGCGCGAGGACCGTGCCCACTTCATGCATCCGTCGACGCACGCGTACGACCACGAAACCGGCGCGCTGCCCGGCAAGATCGTGCGCGGCGGCCAGGGTATCCGCATCGAGGACCATCAGGGCAAGCGCTATATCGACGCGTTCGCCGGCCTGTACTGCGTGAACATCGGCTACGGCCGCGGGGAAGTGGCCGACGCGATGTACGAGCAGGCGAAGCAGCTCGCGTACTACCACACGTATGTCGGGCACTCGTCCGACGCGATCATCGAACTGTCGTCGCGCATCATCGACTGGGCGCCGGCCGGCATGAAGAAGGTCTATTACGGGATGTCCGGTTCCGATGCGAACGAGACGCAGGTCAAGATCGTCTGGTACTACAACAACGTGCTCGGCCGTCCGAACAAGAAGAAGATCATCTCGCGCGAACGCGGCTATCACGGTTCGGGCATCGTGACGGGCAGCCTCACCGGCCTGCCGAGCTTCCATCAGCATTTCGATCTGCCGATCGACCGCGTGCAGCACACCGTTTGTCCGCACTGGTACCGGAAGGCGCCGGTCGGGATGAGCGAAACGCAGTTCGTCGCGTACTGCGTGGACGAGCTCGAGAAGCTGATCGCGCGCGAGGGCGCCGACACGATCGCCGCGTTCATCGCGGAACCGGTGATGGGTACGGGCGGCATCATCGAACCGCCGACCGGCTACTGGCCGGCGATTCAAGCGGTGCTGCGCAAGCACGACATTCTGTTGATCTCGGACGAGGTCGTCTGCGGGTTCGGGCGCCTCGGCTCGAAGATGGGCGCGCAGCACTTCGGCATCGAGCCGGATCTGATCACCGTGGCGAAGGGGCTGACGAGTGCCTATGCGCCGCTGTCGGGCGTGATCGTCGGCGAGAAGGTGTGGGACGTGATCGCGCGCGGCTCGCAGGAGCACGGGCCGATGGGGCACGGCTGGACGTATTCGGGGCATCCGGTCTGTGCGGCCGCCGCGCTCGCGAACCTTGCGATTCTCGAACGCGAAAACCTCGTCGGCAATGCGGCCGAAGTCGGCGCGTATTTCGGTGCGAAGCTGCGCGACGCGTTCGGTGCGCATCCGCTCGTCGGCGAAGTGCGCAGTGTCGGGATGCTCGCGGCGCTCGAGTTCATGGCCGACAAGGACGCGCGTACGCCGTTCGATCCCGCGCTGAAGATCGGCGCGCAGGTGTCGGCGGCCGCGTTGCAGCGCGGTGTGATCGCGCGCGCGATGCCGCACGGCGACATTCTCGGTTTCGCGCCGCCGCTCGTGATGACGCGTGCCGAGGCCGACGAGATCGTCGCGATCGTGCGGGAAGCCGTCGACGAGGTCGCGGAGCGGAATCTCGCCGTGGCCGGGTAAGCGCGCGATTCCGCCGTTTGCGTTCTCGCTGCGGCAGTGCATAACGGGCGCCGTCGTACGAAAGTACGGCGGCGTTTTTTTATCTTCAGAAGTGCGGTGATTTACGTCAATTGAACGCGTCTGAAGTGCGTAGGGTGTTAGCGGTTGCCGCCGGGCAATCTCGCAGCTCGCGACGGTCTGATAGCACGTGCATTTTTCGCCCGGCAGCTCTCATTGACAGCGTGCAACATGCGCAGTGAATCATGGGCAAGTCTTCGGGTTCGAAATGTGGATGAAGCGCTCGTCCAACGCGTGCGCGAGCGAGCGGCGGCGCACGGCCGCAGCGTGGAGGCCGAATATCGCGCGATTCTGGCGAAGGCGCTGCGGACACCAAAGCGCAAGACTTTCGCTGAAGCACTGATGAGCATTCCGAATGTGGGTGAGCACGCCGATTTCGCGCGCGTTGAAGACTGCGAGGCGGCTAATGGTTCCGGTTGTCAGCAACGCATCGGCGAGATTTGAAAGCGCGATCGGAGCGACACGGGCGCCATGGCTTTTCGGCAAAGCACTGCGGGACGAGCTCTGCCTATGCTTCGCGATTGTTACGGCGGGGCAACGGCGACGCGGAGTGGAGATCAACCGCCACCGAGGCGGCAAGCCGCAAGCAGCACGTGTTGAAAGCTCGCCTGATGGCGTGCTCCGCGAGTTCGGGCGAAGCATTTTCCCGGTGAACGGAGAAGTCGGCCAACCTTGAGGACGTCTGTGTATCGCGCGCACGGAGGACACGCTCGCATGGGCTGACCGCGGCGCTGTCTTCATGACCCGACAGCGGTAACGAAAACGCTAGCGACTTCGTCTGCATGGCGTCCGCGTGAAGAGCTCCGTGAGGGATTCACGCAAAGAAAGAACGGGCGCATTGGCGCCCGGTAGTGGCCGGACCGCATTTCCAGGGCTTACATGCCTGACGATACGAACGAGGCCGAAGAACGACTCAAGATTCTTCATGAGAAAAGGCGGATGCTTCTCGAGAGCGACATTCAATCGGCGGCTCCGGCCCGCAGATGGCGTTCTTTGTTCGAATTCAGCTGACGCCGCATTCGCAATTGACGCGGCCTCACGCACGACACCCTCCACATCAATGCCGCCCGCGATGCCCCAGAAACGACGAACCCGGCCGCAGCCGGGTTCGGTTCGTCTTCACCGACGCGCACTCGCGTCGCCGTACCTCAACGTGCCTGCCCCGGCACCGTATCGCCGCGCAACGAACATCCGCGCGTCTCGATCACGGCGATCAACGCCACCAGGCCGACCGCGCACGCGGCCATCATGTAATAGGCGGGAACCAGCGCATTGCCGGTTCGCGCGATCAGCCAGTCGTTGACGATCGGCGCGGTGCCACCGAACAGCGACGTCGACACGTTGTAGGCGATCGCCATGCCCGCATAGCGGACGTGCGTCGGGAACATCGCCGGAAACATCGCGGAAATCGTCGCGAGTTGCGGCACGTAGAGCACGCCGAGCACCGCGAAGCCGATGAACGCGCCGAGCACGCCATGCGTCATCAGCGTAAACATCGGCACGGCGGCGACGAACAGCCCGACGAGCGAGATCCACCACATCGTCTTGCGGCCGACGCGATCCGACAGCCAGCCCGCGAACGGCAGCAGCACCATCATCGCGAGCATCCCGATCAGCGGGATCAGCAGCGACATGTTCTCGCTGACGCCAAGCTCCTTGTGCATGTACGTCGGCATATAGGCGAGCAGCACGTAGTTGACGACGTTCAGCGCGACGACGAGCCCGCCGAGCAGCAGCAGCGGCCTCGCATAGCGCACCAGCAGCCGGCCGATCGGCATCGCGGCCGGCGCGGCCTGTTCGCGGCGGTGCGCCTGCTCCTCGAGCTCGCGAAACACCGGCGTTTCTTCCAGACGCGAGCGCAAATAGAAGCCGACGAGACCGAGCGGCGCCGCGACGAGGAACGGCAGGCGCCAGCCCCACGCATGCATCGCCGTGTCGCCGAGCAGCAGCGCGAAGCCGAGCATCAGCAGCGCGCCGAGCGAGAAGCCGGCCAGCGTCGCGAATTCGAGAAAGCTGCCGCACAGCCCGCGCCGCGAGTCGGGCGCGTATTCGGCGATGAACGTCGCTGCGCCGCCGTATTCGCCGCCGGTCGAAAAACCCTGCACCATGCGCAGCAGGATCAGCGCGGCCGGGGCGAGCCAACCGGCCGTCGCGTAGGTCGGCAGCAGGCCGACGAGCAGCGTCGCACCCGACATCGTGAGCACGGTCAGCGCAAGCACGCGCTTGCGGCCGAGCCGGTCGCCGAGCGGGCCCCAGAACAGGCCGCCGAGCGGGCGGATCAGGAACGAAATCGCAAACGTGCCGAGCGCGAACAGCGTCGCACTGGCCGTGTTGCCGGGAAACAGTGCAGCGGAAATATACGCGAGTCCGTACGCGTATATCCCGTAATCGAACCATTCGGTCGCGTTACCGAGCGCGGCGGCCGCGATCGCGACGCGCGGCAGGCTGTGCGGCTCGTCGCCGCGATGGGAAACCGTATCGTCCGGGACGGACGGCGCGGAGACGGAAGTCCACGATGGCACGTATCGCATAAGGGATCCTCGTTGGCAGCATGCGCCCGGGCGGGCGCCGACGAGGTTCAAAGTAATCCCGCCAATTTGCCATGCCCGATGTCATAGGACGATGTCGGGATTGGGGTTTTCCCCGTGCCGAAGACCCGCGCGAGCCGCTCGCCGGCGGCCCGCGGTAATGACGCGCCGCGTTATCGGACGTGCGGCAGCAGCGCGCGCAGCCAGTACGCGACGGCGATGGCGCCGCCGTCGGGCGTGCCGATCGCGCGTTCGCCGAGATAGCTCGCACGGCCCGCGCGCGGCGTCATGCGCGCGGTGTCCTGCGCACCGCGCTCGGCGGCGTCGACGGCGGCCGCCCACGCGCCGGCGCTGTCGCGGCCGTCGTCGAGTGCACGGTCGAACGCGGCGGCGGCCGGCACCAGCGCGTCGAGCATCGTTCTGTCACCGGCACGGGCACCGCCGAGTTCGGCGATCGCATCGGCTGCGCTGCGCAATGCCGCGGCCCAGTCGCGTGCCGACGGCTGCGCGACGCCGGCCAGGCGCCGCGATGCGCGCAGCAGCGCGGTCGCGTAGAAGGGGCCCGAGCTGCCCGCGATCGCACGGCGCAGTGCGGCGCCGAGCGCGGCGAGCGCACCGGCCGGCGTCGCATACGCGGTGTCGGGCAACGCGAGCATCGCGTCCGCGGCACGACGCATGCTCGCGCCGAGGTCGCCGTCGCCGGCGGCGGCATCGAGCTCGGTCAGCGTTGCTTCGTGGTCGATCAGCGTATGCGCGACCGCATGCAGCGCCGGACGCAGCCGCTCGGCCCACGCGCGGCCCGCCGCGTCGAGCGGCGGCGGCGACGGTTCCTGCGGCGCCGCGGCGGCGATGCGGATCTGCGCGTTGACGGCACCGCCGCCGGGCCACGCGCGCGCCTGCGTCGGTGCGTCGAGCAGCGCCGCCCGCTCGTCGTTGAGCCGCAGCACCGAGATCGAACAGCCGGGCATGTTCAGCGCCGACAGGAACGTGCCGGCCCACGCGCGCTCGACCGCGATGCCGCGACGGCTCAGGTTCTCGTAAGCGGCGCGCAGCACGATCGCAAGCTCCATGTCGGGCGTCGCGCCGAGACCGTTGACGAGCAGCGCGACGCGTTCGCCGCGATCGAGCACGAGGTCGGCGACGATCGCCGACAGCAGCGTGTCGGCGAGCGCGTCGGCCGGCAGCGGCGCCGTGCGTTCGACGCCTTTTTCGCCGTGAATGCCGAGACCGAGCTCGATTTCGTCGTCGGCGAGGCTGAATCCGGACTGGTCGGCGCCCGGCAGCGTGCAGCCGTCGAGCGCGACGCCCATCGTGCCGAGATCGGCGGCCGCATCGCGCGCGATCGCCGCGACGCGCGGCAGCGACAGCCCGCGCGCGGCCGCCGCGCCCGCGAGCTTGTGAATCAGCACGGTGCCCGCGATGCCGCGCCGCTGCCCGCGCTCGACGCGGCCGCGCAGCGATACGTCGTCCGCGACGATCACGATCTCGACCGGAATGCCTTCGGCGCGCGCGAGTTCGGCTGCCAGACCGAAGTTGAGCCGGTCGCCGGTGTAGTTCTTCACGACGAGCAGCGCGCCGTTCGGGCCGGCCGTCGCGCGGATCGCGGCGAGCACCGCGTCGGTGGACGGCGACGTGAACACTTCGCCGCACACGGCCGCACTCAGCATTCCGTCGCCGACATAGCCGCCGTGCGCGGGCTCGTGCCCGCTGCCGCCGCCCGACAGCACCGCGACCGTGCGCTGCGACGGTTCGGGCAGCGGGCGGCGGACCAGCACGTGCTCGTCGCCGAGCATCGCGAGATGCGGCGACTGTCGCGCGATGCCTTCGAGCATTTCACGCACGACGTCGGACGGACGGTTCACGAGTTTTTTCATGGCGACGGTTTCCGGGCAGATGAAAGCCCGCGGGCCGAACCGATCCGGCGCGTCGGGCTGTCGGGTTGCGGGAATGCGCGCGCCGTGGCGGCGGTGGCCTGCGGCAGTGCCATGAATCTCGCCGGTGCGCGCTTCGGTGCCACGATACATCAGGTCGGCACGCCGCTCCACGGGCGGCGTGCGCCGCGGCCCGCGCGCCGGGCGCGAGCGGATGCGCGCCGTCGTCGGGTAGTGAAGCGCGCTTACTTCAACGCGGCGATCTCGTTTGCGCGGATCAGTCTCGCGCGCAGCACGTTGCGGCTGATGCCGAGCAAGCGCGCGGCCTGAAGCTGATTGCGGTGACTGAACTCGAACGCGACACGCATCACGGTGTCTTCGATGCGTTCGTACAGTCGGCCGTGACCTTCGTCGAACAGCGCGCGCAGCGCGGCTTCGAGTGCGGCCTGCGCGCCCGCGCGCGGTTCGCCTCGATGCGGCGCCGCAGCGGCCGTGCCGGCCGAGGCGATCGTCAGGTCGGCGTGCTGCAGCATCTCGTGCCGGCTCACGAGCAGCGCATGATGGATGACGTTTTCCAGCTCGCGGACGTTGCCGGGCCAGTCGTACGATTCGAGCGCGCGTGCGGCGCGCGCGTCGATGCTGCGCGGCCCGTAGCCGAGACGGCGACGGTAGTCGTCGACGAAATGGCGCGCGAGCGGCAGGATGTCGGCCGGCCGCTCGCGCAGCGGCGGCACCGCGAGCTGCACGACGGCGAGCCGGTAGAAGAGGTCGCCGCGGAAATGGCCGGCCGCAACCGCCTGCTGCAGATCGACGTTCGTCGCAGCGACGACGCGCACGTCGATCGGAATGCCGGCCCGCGCGCCGACGCGCACGACCTCGCGCTCCTGCAGCACGCGCAATAGCTTGACCTGCATCGGCAACGGCAGGTCGCCGATTTCGTCGAGAAACAGCGTGCCGCCGTCGGCGGTTTCGAACCAGCCGGCCTTCGCGCCGAACGCGCCGGTAAACGCGCCTTTCTCGTGACCGAACAATTCGCTTTCGACGAGCGTCGTCGACAACGCGCCGCAGTTCACCGCGACGAAGGGGCCGTCGCGACGACGGCTCGCCTGGTGCAGGCGACGCGCGACGAGCTCCTTGCCGGTGCCCGTTTCGCCGACGATCAGCACGTTCGCGTCGCTCGGTGCGACCGCGCGGATTCGCTCGAGCAGCGCGTGCGAGCGCGGATCGGCGAATACGCCGGCATTCGCGCGGATCGACGAAGCGGACGCCGACGCGCCCGTGTGCGATCGCTCGGCGGTAGCGGAATCGGCGTCGCGGTCGGCGGCGACGAGGTCCGCACCGCTCGGCCATGAGTCGGAAAGAAAACGGTTCATGAATCGAAACGCGTCGTTGAACGGAAGGGCGCAGGCCAGCACGCGTTGCTGCCGCGGTGCTGCCTGAGCAGCAAAGTGTCGATCGATTCGCGCCGCACGGGAAACATCGATTTCTGATAAGCAAAGTCGCGAGCTTGCGCAGCGGCGCGGGCGTGCCGATGCGGTTCGAAGCGTTGCCTTTGCGGCTGCGGCGCTTGCAGCGTCAAGTCCCTCCGCAAAGTCCGCCGCGCGCGACGCGAAAGACCGTCGTCGACGTTCTGTCAGAATACGCGCGTCATCCTCTGTCCGATCGCGGAATGGAACTCAGACAACTACGCTATTTTCTCAGCGTCGTCGAACACGGCAGCATGGGCAAGGCCGCGCTGGAACTCGGCGTGGTGACCTCGGCGCTGAGTCAGCAGATCAGCCGTCTCGAAGGCGAACTGTCCACACGCCTGCTGCAGCGCACGTCGGGCGGCGTCATTCCGACCGACGCAGGGCTGGCGTTCTGGCGTCAGGCGCAACTCGCGCTGCGTCATATCGACGACGCGGCGCGCGCCGCGCGTTCGGCGCGTCTGTCCGGCCATGTCAGCGTCGGCATGGCGCCGAGCACGGCGAGCGTGCTCGGCGTGGCGTTCATGCAGGCAATGCGCGCGCGCTATCCCGATGTGCGGCTCCATCTCGTCGAAAGTCTGTCCGGTCATCTCGCATCGATGCTGAGTGCGCGCCAGATCGACCTCGCCGTGCTGTTTCGCGAAGAATCCGCGCAACGCTGGAGCGTGCAGCCGCTGCTCGACGAGCGGCTGTTCCTGATCGGCGCGGTCGATCTCGACGGGATGCCGACACGCGGATCGATCCGGCTGACCGACCTCGGCAAGCTGCCGCTCATTCTCCCCAGCGGTACGCACGGGCTGCGTTCGCTGCTGTCGTCGGCGTTCAAGCGCGCCGAATACGAGCCGAACATCGTCGCCGAAGTCGACGGCCTCGCGCTGCTGATGGACATCGTCCGCACCGGCATCGGGGCGACCATCCAGCCGGGCGCGGCACTCGCCAGGCGCGAGAACGCGACGCTGACGAGCGTGCCCGTCGCGGAGAAATACGCGCGGCGGCCCAACCTGATCGCGAGCATTTCCGATGACGAACTGTCGCCGGCCGGGCTCGCTGCGCGCGTGGTCCTTGCCGATGTCGCGCGTCAGCTCGTGCACGAAGGCCGCTGGCCCGGTGCACGGCTGCGGGAAACCGACTCTTCACAAAAAGTGAAGACCCGTTGACGGCCGCCTGATAGCGCAGCGGGCACGAGATCCCTACGATTTGTCCGAAAGGAGACAAGTCTGATGGTCGATGTGCTCGTAATCGGAGGAGGCAATGCCGCGCTCTGTGCGGCGTTGATGGCGCGCGAAGCGGGCGCGTCGGTCCTGCTTCTCGAAGCCGCGCCGCGCGCATGGCGCGGCGGCAACTCGCAACACACGCGCAATCTGCGCTGCATGCACGATGCGCCGCAAGACGTGCTCGTCGATGCCTATCCGGAAGAGGAATTCTGGCAGGACCTGCTGAAGGTGACCGGCGGCATCACGAACGAACATCTGGCGCGGCTGACGATCCGTGCGTCGTCGTCGTGCCGGCCATGGATGCAGAAGCACGGCGTGCGCTTCCAGCCGCCGCTGTCCGGTGCGCTCCACGTCGCACGCACGAACGCGTTCTTCATGGGCGGCGGCAAGGCGCTCGTCAACGCGTATTACCGCAGCGCCGAAGCGCTCGGCGTCGACATCCGGTACGACACGCCGGTCGATGCGATCGAGCTCGCCGGCAGCCGCTTCGTCGCGGCGCGCAGCGGCAGCCGGCGTTTCGAGGCGCATGCGTGCGTCCTCGCCGCGGGCGGCTTCGAATCGAACCGCGAATGGCTGCGCGACGCGTGGGGGCAGAACGCGCGCGGCGAATGGCCCGCGGACAACTTCCTGATTCGCGGCACACGCTTCAACCAGGGCGTGCTCCTCAAGCATATGCGCGACGCCGGCGCCGACATGATCGGCGATCCGTCGCAGTCGCACTGCGTCGCCATCGATGCGCGCGCGCCGCTGTATGACGGCGGCATCTGTACGCGTATCGACTGCGTCTCGCTCGGCATCGTCGTGAATCGCGACGCCGAGCGCTTCTACGACGAAGGCGAGGATTTCTGGCCGAAGCGCTATGCGATCTGGGGGCGGCTCGTTGCGCAGCAGCCCGAGCAGATCGGCTATTCCATCATCGATTCGAAAGCGATCGGCCGCTTCATGCCGCCGGTGTTTCCCGGCGAAAAGGCGGACACGCTGCCGGAGCTGGCCCGCAAGCTAGGCCTGCCCGAACGGCGCTTCGTCGACACCCTGACGCGCTACAACGACGCCTGCCGCGTCGGCACGTTCGATCACACGGCGCTCGACGACTGCCACACCCAAGGCCTCACGCCGCCGAAGACGCACTGGGCGCGCCGCATCGATACGCCGCCGTTCTACGGGTATGCGTTGCGGCCGGGCATTACGTTCACCTATCTCGGCCTGAAGACGAACGAGCGCGCGCAGGTCCACTTCGGCGGCGAAGCCAGCGACAACCTGTTCGTCGCCGGCGAAATGATGGCCGGCAACGTGCTCGGCAAGGGCTATACGGCCGGTGTCGGCATGTCGATCGGCACGGCCTTCGGGCGCATCGCCGGGACGCAGGCTGCACGCGCGGCACTCAAGACAACGGAGGCAGGCAGTGCAGCAGTCTGACGCACTCGCGACCGAACGCACGCACACGGCGTCGCCGGTCGATACCAAAAAAACTTCGCACGGCGGCGCGGCACGCGTGATCCCGATCGTGCCGATGAGCGCGAGCGAAACGGAAGTGGCGCGCCAGATGCAGATCTGCAACGCATGCCGCTATTGCGAAGGCTTTTGCGCGGTGTTCCCCGCGATGACGCGCCGGCTCGAATTCGGCAAGGCGGACGTCAACTATCTCGCGAATCTCTGTCACAACTGCGGTGCGTGCTATCACGCGTGCCAATACGCGCCACCGCATGAATTCGCCGTGAACGTGCCGAAAGCGATGGCCGAAGTCCGGCTCGATACGTACACCGAATACGCGTTCCCTGCGGCGTTCGGCGCGCTGTACAAGCGCAACGGTCTGACGCTGTCGGTTGCGCTCGCGGCCGGGCTCGCGCTGTTTCTGCTGCTCGGCACCGCATGGCACGGCGGCCTGTCGCGCGACGTCGCGCCTGCGAACTTCTACGCGGTCTTTCCGCATACGCTGCTCGCCGCGATGTTCGGCAGCGTGTTTCTGTTCGCCATGGTCGCGCTCGGCGTGGGCGTCACGCGCTTCTGGCGCGACGTGTCGGCGGGAACGACACGCGCGAGCGCACCGGCGGTGGCCGAAGCGGCGAAGAATGCACTGACGCTGAAGTACCTGGACGGCGGCCACGGCGAGGGCTGCAACGAACGGGACGATGCGTTCACGCTGGCCCGGCGCCGCTTCCATCACCTGACGTTCTACGGCTTCATGTTGTGCTTCGCGGCAACGGCGGTCGCCACGCTCTATCACTACGCGTTCGGTCTGGAAGCGCCGTATCCGTTTTTCAGCGTGCCGGTGCTGCTCGGAACGGCGGGCGGCGTCGGACTGATCGTGGGGCCGGCAGGGCTGCTTTGGCTGAACCTGACACGCGCGCCCGAGCGCGGCGATCCGCGTCAGCGTCCGATGGACCGCGGCTTCATCGCGCTGCTGTTGCTGACCAGTGCATCCGGTCTCGCGTTGCTCGCCGGCCGTACGACTGCCGGGATGCCGTCGCTGCTTGCGGTCCATCTCGGCATCGTGATCGCGCTGTTCGCAACGCTGCCTTACGGCAAGTTCGCGCACGGCATTTTCCGCTCGGCCGCCTTGCTCAAATCCTCGATCGAGAAGCGGCAGCGCAACGCGTCGAGCGTCGGCGCCGACTAGCGTCACGGGTGCCGCCGGCGCCCATCACCACAAACACAACAGGCAGGAGACACCATGAGCCGTACCGAACCGATCGCCGCGACGTCCGGCGTTTCGCCGATGACGCGGGCCGCCGCCGTGTTGCGCGTGACCAGCGGCAATTTCATCGAACAGTTCGATTTCTTTTTGTTCGGCTTTTATGCGACATCGATCTCGAAGATCTTTTTTCCGTCGGACAGCGAGTTCGC
Organism: Burkholderia sp. BC1; assembly: GCF_052683555.1. Taxonomy (NCBI): domain Bacteria; kingdom Pseudomonadati; phylum Pseudomonadota; class Betaproteobacteria; order Burkholderiales; family Burkholderiaceae; genus Burkholderia; species Burkholderia sp. BC1. Next base: position 72,972 of record NZ_JBQYLP010000012.1, on the reverse strand, counting down.
GTCGCTGATGCTCACATTCGCGGTGTTCGGCGCCGGGTTCCTGATGCGTCCGCTCGGCGCGATCTTTCTCGGCGCGTACATCGACAAGGTCGGGCGGCGCACCGGCCTGATCGTCACGCTCTCGATCATGGCGAGCGGCACCATCCTGATTGCGTGCGTGCCGGGCTACGCGAGCATCGGCCTGCTCGCGCCGGCGCTGGTGCTGCTCGGGCGGTTGTTGCAAGGCTTCTCCGCGGGCGCGGAGCTCGGCGGCGTGTCGGTCTATCTCGCGGAAATGGCCACGCCCGGCAACAAGGGTTTTTATACGAGCTGGCAATCGGCGAGCCAGCAGGTCGCGATCGTGAAGGCGGCGGCCATCGGTTACGGGCTGAACCAGTGGCTGTCGGCGCAGCAGATCGGCGCATGGGGCTGGCGCGTGCCGTTTTTCATCGGCTGTGCGATCGTGCCGTTTCTGTTCTTGCTGCGGCGCTCGCTGCAGGAGACCGCGGCGTTCGAAGCGCGGCGGCACCATCCGCAGGCACGCGAGATCTTCGCGATGCTGCTCGGCAACTGGCGCATCGTCATCGGCGGCATGCTGCTGACGGCGATGACGACCACGACGTTCTATCTCATCACCGTCTATACGCCGACCTTCGGCAGGTCGGTGCTGAAGCTGTCCACGTCGGACAGCCTGATGGTGACGCTGCTCGTGGCCGCGTCGAATTTCATCTGGCTGCCGATCGGCGGCGCGATCTCGGATCGCATCGGCCGCAAGCCGCTGCTCGTCGCGATTTCCGTGCTCGCGATCTTCACGGCCTATCCGGCGCTGTTCTGGCTCGCCGATGCGCCGAGCTTCGCGCGCATGCTGATCGTGCTGCTGTGGTTCTCGTTCTTCTTCGGCATGTATAACGGCGCGATGGTTGCCGCGCTGACGGAAGTGATGCCGGTCGACGTACGCGTCGCCGGGTTCTCGCTGGCGTTCAGTCTGGCGACCGCCTTGTTCGGCGGGTTTACGCCGGCCGTGTCGACATATCTGATTCAGGCGCTGCATGACAAGGCCGCGCCGGGCTACTGGCTGAGTTTCGCTGCGCTGTGCGGGCTCGGCGCGACGCTCGCGCTGTACCGGCGGCGCGCGGACCGTGGCGTGTCGGCTGCTTCGTCGGCGGGATAGGCATTGCGGCGCCACGTTCGAACACGCGGCAAGCCCGGCTTCGCGCCGGGCTTTTTGCTTTTTGGGCCGCGCGGCGGTGCGCGCCAGCGCTCGCAAAACGGCATGCGCGCTACGGCAGCGTTACGCCCGTGTCGTCCCAATATTGCGATATGCAATGGCGCTATTGAATTCATTGCATTGCCGACATGTGGCGCGCGCCGTATCGTGGTCTCCATTCAAGGAGACGTTAATGAAGATCGCATTTTTGGGCGCCGGCGCGCTGGGCTGTGCCATCGGCGCCACGCTGACCGAAGCCGGTCACGAGACATGGCTCGTCGACCGGTTTGCCGCGCACGTCGCGGCCATGTCGCGCGACGGGCTGCAGGTCGACGACGAGCGCGGCACGCGGCGCGTCAAGGTTCGCGCGACGATGGATCCCGCCGAAGTCGGCACGGTCGATCTCGTGATCGTGCTGGTCAAGTCGTTCCATACCGATGCGGCGATGCGCGGCGCGCTCGCGCTCGTCGGGCCGGAAACCGTCGTTCTGTCGCTGCAAAACGGCCTCGGTCACGAAGACGTGCTCGCCGAAATCGTCGGACGAGAACGCGTGCTCGCGGGCAAGACCTACGTGGGCGGCGTATTGCGCGCGCCGGGCCATATTCAGAGCGGTGTCACGGGCAAGCTCACGATCGTCGGCGAACTCGACGGCCGCATCACGGCCCGCGTGCAGGCGGTCGCGGACGCGTTCAACGGCGCCGGTTTGACCACGCGCGTCAGCGACAACATTCTCGGCACGATGTGGGACAAGCTGCTGATCAATGTCGCGACCGGCGCGATCACCGGCATCACGCGCCTGACCTACGGTCAGCTTTACGACGAGCCCGTCCTCAAGGCGACGTCGCTTGCGGCGATCGAAGAAGCGATGGCCGCGGCCAGAGCCGCCGGCGTCAGGCTGTCCATCGCCGCAGCGGAAGACGCGTGGAACATGGCCGCCGAAGGCCTTCCGGCCGCGTTCAAGACGTCGATGCTGTAAAGCCTCGAGAAAGCGTCGATCACCGAGATCGACTTCATCAACGGCGCCGTGGTGCGCTGGGGCGAACGGCTCGGCGTGCCGACGCCCGTCAATGCGACGCTCGTCGCCTGCATCAAGGGGATTGAACGCGCCATGATCGATCGCCAGAAAGAGGAGGTCTCGGCATGAGCGCCCCGAAAGCCTATCTCGAGCACGTCGCCATCCGGGTGAAGGACATCCATTGGCATATCCGCTTCTTCGAGGACGTGCTCGGCATGACCATGCGCGAAGTCGACGGCAGCCGCGAAGCGCCGCGTCAATACTGGACGCTCGGCGGTCTGCAATTCATCAGCGAGCCGCATCACGACGGACCGGAGGGCCGGCTCGCGCATCTCGGCGTGATGTGCGAAGACCTCGACGCGGCCATCGCGGCGGCGCAGGCATTCGGCGTAACCGAAATGCCGCAGGGACGCAACTGGCTGCGCCTGCCCGACGGACTCGCGATCGAACTCATTCAGGCGAAGCCGGCCACGTGCGTCGCGCAGGCGCTGGCGATCAATCCGCGCGCGGAGGCGTGAGCATGAGCCGCATCATCGAAAAATACTGGGACGATGCGCAGGAAGGCGACGAATGCATCAGTCCGACTTACACGGTCACGCAGCAACGCATTCTCGCCTATGCCGATCTCACGGGCGATCACACGCCCGTGCACGTCGATGAGGACTACGCGAACGCGAGCCACTTCGGCTGCATCGTCGCGCATGGCTTGTTCGGCTTGTCCATTGCGGACGGCCTCAAGACGCAAAGCGACTATCGCTTCGTGCCCGGCATGTCGCTCGGCTGGACCTGGGATTTCTTGCTGCCGGTCAAGGTGAACGACGTACTGCACGTCAAGTTCCGCGTCGGCGCGATGCGCGCCAGCAAGAGCAAGCCCGACTGGGGCATCGTCGTTCTGCCGTCGGAACTGATCAACCAGGACGGCCAGGTCGTCCAGCGCGGCGAGCATCGTCTGATGATTCCGCGTCGTCCGGGAGCGTACTGATGCAGGCCCGTCCTCTCGAAGGCATTCGCGTCGTCGATTACAGCCACTTTCTTGCCGGCCCGTATGTCGGCCGCTGCCTCGCCGCGCTCGGCGCGGAAGTCATCAAGGTCGAGCGCCCCGGCGGCGGCGATGCCGGGCGACGGCACGCGACGATTCTGGACGACCAGCAAAGCGCCTACTTTCTGCAGCTCAACATGGGCAAGCGCGGTGTCAGCGTCGACATGAAAGACCCGCGCGGCCAGGCGTTCATGCAACGCCTGTGCGACTCGGCCGACGTGTTCATCGAGAACTATCGTCCCGGCGCACTCGACAAGCTCGGTCTCGGTTATGCGGCGTTGTCGGCGCGCAATCCGCGGCTCGTCTACTGCTCGATCTCGGCGTACGGCCACACGGGGCCCGACGCGCATCGTGCGGGCTTCGGCCTGATCGCCGAAGCGAAGAGCGGCATCATGCAGATGATCGGCAATCCGGGCGAGCCGCCGCCGCTCATGCGCATTTCGCTCGGCGACATGTACACCGGCATTCATGCAGTCGCCGCGATCAACGCGGCGCTGCTCGGCCGCGTAACGAGCGGGCGCGGGCAGCATATCGACATGGCGCTGTACGACACGCTGGTATCGATGCACGAATATGCCGTCCAGTGCTACACGATGCAGGGCGTCGTTCCCGAGCAGACCGGCCACGACATGCCGACGTCGACGCTGTACGGCGTGTTCCGCGCCGCCGACGGCGATCTCGTCATCGCTGCGCAAGTCGACGATGCGTGGAAGCGGTTCGCGGCAGTTGTCGAGCAGCATGGCGGCCCCCCCGGTTTCGGCACCGACACGCGCTTTCACGACCCGAACGGCCGCAACGCCCATCGCGAGGCCATTCTTGCCGTGGTGAAGCCGTGGGTGGCCGGCCGCTCGGTGGCCGACGTTCTGGCGCTGCTGGACGAGGTCGACGTTCCTTGCGCGAAGGTGCAGCGCATCGACGAGGTCGTCAACGATCCGCAAATCGTTGCGCGCGGCATGGTCATCGAACAGGCGCATCCGCGCTTCGGCACGCTGCGTCTGCCGAACCTGCCGTTCCGTTTTTCCGATTGCGATACGTCGATTCGCGAAGTCGGCCCCGATCTCGGTCAGCACAACGTGGAGGTCGCGCAATCGCTCGGCTTCAGCGCAGCGGAAATCGACGCGATGCAAACCGACGGCGTGCTGTTCTCGAAAAGGAGCGCGTGATGAGCGACCAGTATGCGGTAATCGGCAATCCGATCGGGCACACGAAGTCTCCGCTGATCCACCGTCTGTTCGCCGAGGAGACCGGGCAGGACATCGCCTATGTCGCGATGGAGGCGCCGCTGGAACCGGACGGCGCGTTTGCCGACACGGTCACAGCCTTCATCGCGGCGGGCGGCAAGGGCATGAACGTCACCGCGCCCTTCAAGCTGAAAGGGTTTGCGATGGCCGACGAACGCAGCGAACGCGCGACGCTCGCGGGCGCCGTGAACGCGATGAAGTTCGAGAACGGTCGCGTCATCGCCGAGAACTTCGATGGCGTCGGCCTCGTGCGCGACATCGAAGTCAATCTGCATCAGCCAATGGCCGGCAAGCGCGTACTCATTCTCGGCGCAGGCGGCGCCGTGCGCGGCGCGTTGCTGCCGTTTATCGGCGCGCGCCCCGCCGAACTCGTCATCGTCAACCGACATCCGGACAAGGCGCAAGCGCTCGTCGAGCAAGCAGGCGCAGGCAGCGCGCTGCGTGCGTGCAGCTACGCGGACCTCGAATCGATGGGGCGCTTCGACCTTGTCGTCAACGCGACTTCGGCAAGCCTCACTGGACAACTGCCGCCGGTTCCGCCCAGCGTATTCAGCGCGAGCGGCAGCGCCTACGAGCTCGCCTACGGCAAGGGTTTGACGCCGTTCCTGCAGCTCGCGCGCAGCGCCGGTGTGCAGGGCATCGCGGATGGCGTCGGGATGCTGGTCGAGCAGGCGGCCGAAGCGTTCGCATGGTGGCGCGGCGTTCGACCGCAGACGCGTGCGCTGATCGATCGGCTCACCGTTCCGCTCGCGCGGCATGACGAGGATACTGCGCGCGAGTGAGCGCAACCGCCATTAGTGCGGTGTTCTTGCGATCCGGGAAGCAGGGCGTCGAGTCCTGTCCGCGGGCGTCCATTCGTCAGGCGTGCCGCATAGGCGCAACGAAATGAATACAATGGCGACATTGCGAAACACAATGAACCCATGGGCACTGCCGAGCTGCCGGATCTCAAGCTGCTTCAGCTTTTCGACTTGCTGTACGACGTGCGCAGCGTGACGCGGGCGGCGGAGCAGCTCGGGCAGAGCCAGCCGACGATCAGCATCTGGCTGGGGCGGCTGCGCGAACATTTGCAGGATCCGTTGTTCGTGCGTACGCCCGCCGGGATGACGCCGACGCCTCAGGCAGACGCGTTGATCGGCCCGTGCCGGGAAATCCTGGAGTCGCTGCGGCGGTTTTCGGCGTGGGAAATCTCGTTCGATCCGGCCACGGCCAAGCGGCGCTTCCGGATCTGCATGACGGATGCGAGTCACATCACGCTGCTGCCGAAGATGCTCGCGCATGTGCGCGCGCAGGCGCCGGGCATCCGGCTCGAAGCGGCGAGAATCGACGGGAACACGGAGCGCGCGCTGGAATCGGGCGAGGCGGATCTCGCGATCGGGTATGTGCCGTGGCTTGGCAGCGGCATGTACCAGCAACAGCTCTACATGCAGGATTGGGTTTGTCTCGCCAATCCCGATCATCCTCGCGTGCGCGCGAAGCTGACGCTCAAGCAATACCGCCGCGAAGGACACGTGATCATCGCGGCCGGCACGGGTGCGCAATTGCTGGAGCAGGCGCTGCTGCGCGAGAACATCGACCGCGACGTCGTGCTCGAGCTGCCGGGTATGCTCGGGCTCGGGTCGATCATCCAGTCGACCGATCTGATTGCGACGCTGCCGAGAAACATCGGGGAGACGCTCGCGCGCGTGAACGGGATCGCGGTTCATCCCTGTCCGTTTCCGGTCGACAAGTTTGCGGTGCGTCAGCATTGGCATGCGAAATACCACCACGAGGCCGGTAATCGCTGGTTGCGGTCGGTGGTGGCGGATTTGTTTCTGGATAGAAGTTAGCGATGCACGGCGCGCGCGGTTGAACGGCGGAATGGCCGGGCCGATGGATGACCGAATGGTAGCGCGCAGGTTGTGCTCTCGGTTTGCGTCGCGCCGAAGGAAGGTCGTCGGTATGGCGCGTCGAAGCTGCAACCGCAACGGTCGTCGGTTACGCCCGACGTCAAATGGAGAGAAGCGGGGGCAACGGTCGACACAGTGCCCCGAGCTGTAGGCCAACCACGGCTATTCAGTCCGTCGACACAGGCCGCGATGCCACCCGCTTCTCCGGCGCTGCGCTTATTTCAATACCCCTTCGGACACGAGCACCTCATGCGCTGCCTTGAACGCGCTGAGCCCGTGCGGAATGCCCGAATAAGCCGTCGCGTGCAGCAATGTCGCCTTGATTTCCTCGACGCTTACGCCGTTGTTGAGCGCCCCCTTCACGTGCAGCTTGAGTTCGTTCGTATGGCCGGCGGCAGTCAGCATCGCGAGGTTGAGCAGACTGCGCGTTTTCCGGTCGAGCGTGTCGTCGCCCCATGCCCATCCCCACGCCCATGCGGTGGTGGCGCGCTGGAACGCCATCATGAACGCGTCGGCCTTTTCCATCGACGCATCGACGTATTCGGGGCCGAGCACTTCACGGCGGATCGGCAAGCCTTTCTGAAACAGCGCCTCGTCTTCATTCATGATCGATCTCCATCGTTAATCCAGAGCGCCGGCGCCGGCCGGACACCGGCTTCGCGAACGCGAGTCGTCCCGCGACGCGAACAGGTAGCACACCAGCGCGGTGACGACGAGGCCGACCATCCATGAGACGTCGACGCCGCCCAGAATCGACGCCCACGGGCCGCGGAAGAAGCTTTCTTCCATGAACGGAACCTGCACCGCAATCCCGAACACGTAGATCGCGGTGGTCTTGGCGTTGAACGCGCCGTACATGCCGCCATTGCTGCTGATGATCTCCGCGACGCGGTAGTGCCGGTTGTTGACGAGATAGAAGTCGATCAGGTTGATCGCGATCCATGGCGCGAGCACGATGCGCAGCGCGAAGATCGCGTTCAGAAAGATCGCGATGAAGTTGCTCGACGCCCACAGGGCGATCGCGGTGGACGCCACCAGCAGCACCGCCGACACGGCGACGCGTACGTTGCGGCCCGGCACCCAGTGCGGGCGGAACGTCTGCGCGGCGGTGATGAACGACAGTACTGCGCCGTACAGGTTCATTCCGTTGTGGCCGATGATGTTGACGAGAAACAGCAGGATCAGCACGTAGCCGAACGCGCCGGTCTGCTCGCGGACGGCCTGCATCGCGTCGGTCGAATGTCCGGTGCTGACTGCCAGCACACCGAACAGGAACGCGAAGATCGTGCCTAGCGACGTGCCGAAGTAGGTATACGCAAACGTCTTCCCGAATCCGGCGGAGGTCGGCAGATAGCGAGAATAGTCGGACGTATAGGGCGCGAAGCTGATCTGCCAGATGGCGCACAGCCCGAACATCGCGAACCAGTTCGTGGCATCGAAATGCCCTCGCTCGAAGATCTGCGCGTCGAGCCCCGGCGCCATCAGCGCGATGCCGATCAGCAGCGCGCCGCCCATGAACCACGCACCGATCTTGTTGAAGCGATGAATGAAGTGGCAGCCGATCACGCCCACCAGCGTCGCAAGCACCGCGCCGACGACGGTCGCGGCGGGTACGGGTATCGCGGGCATGGCGGTGTGCAGCGTTTTGCCCGCGAGAATGATGTTCGATACGAAGAAGCCGAGGTAGATCAGCGTGGTGAACCCAACCACGAGCAGCGAGCCGTAGCGGCCGAACTGGGCGCGGCTCTGGATCATCTGCGGTACGCCGACGAGCGGCCCCTGCGCGGAAGTGAGCGCGTGAAAGATCGCGCCGAAGCATTGCCCGGCCACGATCGCGAGAATCGCGCTGACCAGGTCGAGATGAAACACCAGCACCGACGTGGCGCCCGAGATCACGGCCAGCGGTGCGACGTTCGTGCAGAACCACAGGGTGAAGAGGTCGGCCGGCTTGCCGTGGCGGGCCTCCGGCGGAACATATTCGATCGAGTTGCTTTCGATGGCGAGAACGCCGCCGTCGCTGTCCTGCTTTGTCATGCTGTCTCCATCGTTATTGCCGGACCAAACGGCGCCGCGCGGGCGCAGCCTGGTCTCCGTCGCTTATGAATCGATACGGCAGGTGAGCGGATCGCCGCTCAGCGCATCACGAACGGGTCGCCGATCGGATCGTCCGACGTGCGCAGCCATACGGACTTCGTGGTGGTGTATTCCAGTGCGGCGCTCAGCCCGCCTTCGCGGCCGTGTCCGGACAGGCCGAAGCCGCCGAACGGCACGAGCGGCGATACGGCCCGATACGTGTTGATCCACACGATGCCGGCGCGCACGCGCTTCGACACGCGGTGAGCCCGCGTGAGACTGGTCGTGAAGATGCCGGCCGCGAGGCCATACGCGGTGCCGTTCGCCTTGTCGATCGCTTCCTGCTCGGATTCGAACGTGTCGACCGATAGCACCGGCCCGAACAATTCGGTCGTGATGCTGTCGGCGTGCGCGACGCCGGTGCAGTCGAGGATCGTCGGCGCGTAGTAATACCCGTCGCGCTCCAGCTTCGTTCCGCCGGCGAGCACGGTCGCGCCCTGACGCACCGAGCGCTCGACGACCGTCTCGATGTGGCGAAGCTGTCGCTCGGTACACAACGGGCCGTATTCGGTCTCCCGCTCGCCGGGGGAACCGATGCGAATCCGCGATACGCGTTCCACGAGCAGCGCGAGGAATCGATCCTTGACGGAAGCCTCGATCAGCAGGCGCGAACCCGCGACGCAGCTCTGGCCGCTGGCTGCGAAGATGGCCGCGACCTGCGCATTCACGGCGCTCTGAACGTCGGTATCGGCGAACACGATGAACGGCGACTTGCCGCCGAGTTCGAGCGACACCTTGGCGAGGTTGTCGGCCGTATTGCGCACGATGTGGCGCGCGGTCTCGGGGCCGCCGGTGAACGCGACCTTGTCCACATCGGGATGGCTGCTCAGCACCGCACCGCATTCCGGGCCGAAGCCGGTGACGACGTTGACGACACCGGGCGGGAAGCCGGCCTCGTGCACGATGCGCGCGAACTCGAGCAGCGGTCCCGGTGCTTCCTCGGATGCCTTCAGCACGACGGTGCAGCCCGCGGCGAGTGCGGGGCCGAGCTTGACCGCGGACAGGAACAGCTGGCTGTTCCACGGCACGATCGCGGCGACCACACCGACCGGCTGCCGCTCGAGCCATACCTGCATGTCGGGCTTGTCGACGGGGATGCTGCTGCCCTCGAGCTTGTCGGCGATGCCGGCGTAGTAGCGGTAATACTCGGCGACGTATGCGATCTGGCTCGACGTTTCGCGGATGATCTTGCCGGTGTCTTTCGTTTCGATTTCGGCGAGCCGCGGTGCAGCCTGTTCGACGAGGTCCGCGAGCCGGTACAGCAGTTTGCCGCGCGCTGACGCGGTCAGGCCTGCCCAGGCGCGATCGGTCAGTGCACGGCGGGCCGCCGCGACCGCGCGATTCACTTCGTCCGTGCGGGCTTCCGGCATCTGCGCCCACACGGCGCCGGTTGCCGGGTCGATGCTGCCGAAGGTGGCGGCGCCGGGCTCGAACTGCCCGTCGATATACAGCTGAAAATGTGCATTCATGACATCGTCCCCTTACCGGAACGCCGGCATCACGTCGCGGATCATCCGCTCGAGCGACGCCTTCTTGCGTTCGAACGGCATGCCCGTGTCGATCCAGAACGAGTACTCGTCGAAGCCGAGCGCCTCATAGGTCTTCAGACGTTCGATCACTTCCGCCGGCGTGCCGATCACGTTGTTCCGGCGCATCGCTTCGGGCGTGTAGAACGGATGCGCGGCGATTTCCTCGCGGCTGAGCGGCTGGATCATCCCGCGACTGACCGGACGTTCGTTCTTGAACCACGCGCCGAAGTAGTTGTAGAACACGTTGATTTCGTCGGCGGCTCGCTGCGCGTCGTCCTCGTTGCTCGCGACATAGGTGTGACGCAGCAGCATGATCTGCGGACGCGGCACGTCGCTGTACTTCGCGCACGCGGCGTTGAAATGGCCGACGAGCTTCTCGACTTCGTCGTCGCCGAGATGCAGCGGTGTGACTTGCACGTTGCAGCCGTTGGCCACCGCGAACTCGTGACTGTTCGGATCGCGCGCGGCGACCCAGACCGGCGGATGCGGTTGCTGCAGCGGCAGCGGCGACGATGTCGTCGACGGGAACGTCCAGAATTCGCCGTCGTGCGCGTAGTTGCCTTCCCACAGCTTCTTCACGGCCGGAATCAGCTCGCGCATGCGCTGGCCTGCGCTCCACGCGTCGAGACCCGGCATCAGGCGCTCGTATTCGAACGAGTAGGCGCCGCGCGCGATGCCGAGTTCGAGGCGCCCGCCCGAGATGATGTCCGTCATCGCGGCTTCGCCGGCGAGCTTGATCGGATGCCAGAACGGCGCCACGACCGTGCCCGTGCCGAGCCGTACGCGCTTCGTCTTGTTCGCGAGATCGGCGAGGTTGATGAACGGGTTCGGCGCGATCGTGAAATCCATGCCGTGGTGCTCGCCGGTCCAGACGGCGTGCATGCCGCCGCGGTCGGCGATCTGGCACAGCTCGACCATCTCGTCGTACAGCTGCTTTTGGCTGGTCTGGTCGGAGACGCGCTCCATGTGAACGAAAAGCGAAAAACGCATGATGGGACCTTTCAGGAAAGAAGCGGACGGACGGTGCCCGTGCTGTGATCGCCGAAGTACAGGCCGTAACTCTTCAGCTGGCTCTCCTTGCGATAGCGTTCGAGCATGCTGGCGAGCGCGCTGTCCTGGAACGCGTCGGCGTCGAGATCGTCGAGGCTCACGAATTCGCCGGCGGCCGCCGCTTCGTCCGGTGCGCTGCAGAGGAACGAGATGTACTGATAGTGCGTCTCGGTATTGTTGTAGACCGAATAGATAAAGCTTGCCGATGCGTCGGGCTGGTATTGCCGGAAGAGTTCGGCGAGCGCCTTGTCGGCGCCTTCACGGCCGATCGCCTTCGCGGGCAGTGTCCACTTGCCCTCGGCGGTGCGGATCATGAGCACCTTGTCGTCGCGCGCGATGATCGCGCTGACGACGACCTTCGGGCCAGCAATGACTTCGGTCGACAGCTTCGCCGGCGTGAAATACCCGCCGCGGTAGTAACCGAGCCCCGCATAGCCTGCCGAATGAAACGCCTCTACCTTGCCGATGATGATTGCGTGATCGCCCGCATCGATCACCTCGTGCGTCGTGCAGTCGAACCACGCGCTGACGTCATCGATCAGCGGATTACGATGTGCGCTCAGATGCCAGCCGACGTTCGCGAAGCGGTTCTCGCTCGGGCGCGCGAACCTGTTCGACAGCCCCGTTTGCCCTTCCGCGAGGATGTTGATCGCAAAGTGGCCGGCCGTGGAAAACGTCTGGAAATTGCTCGACGTCTTCGCGATGCTGACGAGCAGCAGTGCCGGATCCAGCGACACCGACGAGAACGAGTTCGCGGTGAAGCCGAGCGGCTGGCCGTCGTCGCGCGCAGTCGTGACGATCGTCACGCCCGTCATGAACGCGCCGAACGCATCGCGCAGCTCCCGGGTGTTGATCGTCGAGGCTTCCTGGCTGATTGCTTGGCTCATGTCACACTTCCGATTTCAGGGTTTCCGCCTGCGGCACGGTCTGCAGCCACGTACGCAGCGCGCGATTGACCGTGTCGGGCGCGGTCAGGTTGACCATGTGGCGCTCGTTCTCGATCACGACCGCCTTGCCATCCTGTGCGGCCTGCGCCATCTGTCGCGCCATCTCGGGCGTCGAATTCGGATCGTCCGAGCCGGTGAGCACGAGGGCGGGGCAGGCGATCCGGTGCCAGGCGTTCGCATACACCTCGTCGCCGTTCGCGAAGGCGTGGTACGCGGTCGCATAACCGGCGAGGTCGACCGACTGCAGCCACGATTGCACCTTCCGGGCGGCGGCCTGCTGCGCTTCTTCCGCGTTGAACCAGCGCTTGAGCGGCGTATCGACGTCGATGGTGCCCGACCTCAGTTCGGCGGCGCGTTGCAGTACGGCTTCGCGCGCCTGCTCGGTTCGGCGGTACACGCCGTTCAGGACTGCCACGCGCTTGACGAGATCCGGTCGCGTCACGGCGACGCCAGCCGCGATCAGCGAGCCCATCGAATGGCCGGCCAGATTGACGGGGCCGACCTTCAGCGCTTCGATGAACTCTGCCGCCCACTGCACGAACTGCGGCAGCTCGGCGCCGGTGTCGAGCGGATCACTTCTCCCGTGGCCCGGCATGTCGACGGAGATCACGCGAAAGTCGCGCGACAGGTCGTCGATCTGCGGATACCACGCGCTCGCCTGCATGCCGACCCCGTGAATCAGCACCAGCGGTTCGCCCGCGCCCTGGTCGAGATAGTGGGCGACGCGCTTATTTGACAGCGGCAGGGTTCTTGACGTCATTTCCGAGCTCTGCGAGATCTTTGTAGCGGTCGCCGATGCGGTGATGCGGCCGGCCGGCGGTGGCCGCGCCGAGGGCAATGACGAGTTCGTCGGCGGCCGGCGCGTCAGGAATCGCGAACTGGAGCGTCAGGTAGTGCGAACGGCGGCCTTCGTCGTTCTTGTCCATCATCGGAATCAGCAGCGGCGCGTTGGCCGGGCCCCGCGTGTTGTTGAACGCGAGATACGACTTCGCGCCGACGGCCGTCCGATACGTATTGCCGAAATGCAGCGTGTGGATCAGCGCGGATGCGTGCTCGATCTCGCCGTCGAGACCGACGATCGCACTCTTGCCGAACGCTTCGACGGCCTCGCCCGAACCGGCTTCGTCGAGGATCAGCTGCGTCAGGTGTTCGCTCAGTTGCGGCGCGAGCCTGCGGATCTCCGGCGACAGGTCCTCGACGTATCCGCGGCCCGCCCACGGGTTCTTGATCACCGCGGCCGCGCCGATCATCTTCAGCGGTTTCGCAGCGACCTTGTCGCCATCCACGTACAGCGTTTCGACGTGGAGGACGGATTTCCGAATCAGGCTCATGGCACTTTCCTTTCATGCGTTGATTGTCGGATTCATTGTGGTATACCATGTTACGGCATGCCATGAGTGTTAACCCGTGTCTCGGAATTGCGCGAAAGCGGAGGTGAAAAATGAGTGCGTACTGGATTGCCCACGTGCAGGTGCTGGATCCCGTGAAGTACAAGGACTACACGGGTCTCGCGCCGCAGGCGTTCAAGAAGTTCGGCGCCGTATTTCTCGCGCGCGGCGGCGCGTCGCAGACGCTCGAAGGCGACGCGTTCGAGCGCCACGTCGTGATCCGCTTTCCCGATATGGACACCGCTCTCGCGTGTTATCACTCGGCGGAATACCAGACGGCGAAGGCGAAGCGGGACGGACATTGCCGCGCGCAGATCTCGATCGTCGAGGGTCTGGAGGACTGAACCGGCGGCGTCGCCGGGCACGCGGCGGGCGGGATGGAAAGCTCGATGACAGTTAGGTCATAATATGGCATTCCATGTCGGCCGCCGGCTTTCGGGGCGGCAGGCCATTTCGTTTCCAGAGTGCCGTCCATGCAAGACCTGAAAATCGACCGCAATGCCAAGACCCTGCGCGAACTGACGCTCGACAAGCTGCGTGGCGCGATCGTGCAGGGCTATTTCCGACCGGGCGCGCGGCTCGTCGAGCGCACGCTCTGCGACGAACTCGGCGTGAGTCGCACGGTGGTGCGCGAGGTGCTGCGGCATCTCGAGACGGAAGGGCTGGTCGAGACCGTGTCGCGGCAGGGGCCGGTGGTCGCGCGGCTCGATCCGGGGCAGGTCGGCGAGATTTACGAACTGCGCGGGCTGCTCGAAGCCAATGCGGCGCGCGCGTGCGCGGAGGGCGCGACGCCCGAAGTCGTGCAGCGACTGCGCGAAATTCGCGCGGTGATCGAGGATGCGTTCGAGAAGGAAGATCTGCCGCGCGTGCTCGAATACACCGAACGTTTCTATGAAGCGCTGTTCGAGGCGGCGGGCAAACACGTGTCGCTGACGGTCGTCAAGACGCTGAATGCGCGCATCAACCGGCTGCGTGCGCTGACCATCGCGATGCCGGGGCGCGGCAGCGATTCCAATACGGAGATGAACCGCCTGCTCGACGCGATCGAGCGGCGCGACGGCGACGCGGCTGCCGCGGCGTCGGCGGCGCACATCAAGCGCGTTGCCGAGCTGGCGCAGTCCGCGCTCGCGCAGCAGCAGGACGAGGCCGTCGACGACCGTTGACGACACGCCGGCGCGGGCGTCGATACGCGCGATTCACCACGGAAGGCCGTCGGCACACTTGCCGGCGGCCTTTTGTTTTGTCTGCCGATCCGACTCATGGTATTCCATAATACAGCGTTCATTGTTGTAGCCCATAAGATGGCATACCATAATCTCATCAAGCAGCACAGCCATCGCGGGAGGACGCCATGACCGAGTCGATAACCGAGCCCATCGCGCAGCAGCCATTCGACACGTCCGGCTTTCGCCGTGCCCTCGGTGCATTCGTCACCGGCGTGACGGTCGTCACGACGATCCAGCCCGACGGTTCGCCGCGCGGCTTCACCGCCAACTCGTTCACGTCGGTGTCGCTCGATCCGCCGTTGGTTCTCGTGTGCATCGCGAAGACGGCGTCGAGCCATCCGGTGTTCTCGGCCACGCAGCGTTTTGCGGTGAGCGTGCTGGCGGAGAACCAGGCCGACGTGTCCGGCGTGTTCGCCTCGAAAGCACAGGACAAATTCGCCCGAGTACCGTGGGATACGCGCAAAACGGGTGCCCCGGTGATCCGGGATGCGGCCGCGAGCTTCGACTGCGTGACGCACGACGTGGTCGACGCGGGGGACCACATCATTCTGATCGGACGCGTGGTCGACTTCGCGCAGACGAGCGCGTCGCCGCTCGGCTATTGCCGCGGCGCATACGTGAACTTCAGCCTGTCGCAGGACGCGTTGTCCGCGGCGGGGCGCGCGCAGGTGGGCGCGATTCTCGAACATCGCGACGGGCTGGTGCTCGTCGATACGCCGCACGGCCTGCGCCTGCCGACCGGCAGCCGGCTCGAACCGGCGAGCGACGCGGCGAGCCTGCGCGGCGTGCTGACGAAGCTCGGGCTCAACGCGCATCTCGACTTCCTGTTCGCCGTCTTCGAATCGGCCGGCGGCCGCGAGCCGGGCGTGCACATCTATTACCGCGGCCGCGTGATGCCCACCGGTTCGCCGTGGTTCGACAGCAGTATTCGCATCGTGCCGCTGTGGCAGGTTCCTTGGGACGACATCGCCGATACCGCCGTGCGCTCGATGCTCGAGCGCTACGTGCGCGAACGCAGGCAGGACGCATATGGAATCTACGTCGGCGACACGGAGGCCGGTACGGTCCAGCCGCTGGCCGCCGCGTAACGGCATCGGCGGCGCCCGATGCGCCGCAGTGACGAACGAGGCGATCGAGCAGCCGGCGCGGCGGGCGCTGCCGGACCGAGCACGCGTATTCGGAGGGCTGCCGTTCCGGTGGCCGCAAGCCGCACCCGTTTCATCTGGAGAGAGACCATGAGCAGCAGAAGCATCCCGCGTTTCGCAGCATCGCGTCTGGCATCGCAGCTTGCCTGTATCGCACCGTTGGCCGTTCTTTGCGCCGCACCGGCGCTCGCTGCAGACCCGATCGTGTTCACGAGCTGGGGCGGCACGACCCAGTCGTCGCAGCAGAAGGACTGGGCGCAGCCGTTCACGCAGGCGAGCGGCATCAAGGTGCTGATGGACGGACCGACCGACTACGGCAAGCTCAAGGCGATGGTCGAAAGCGGCAACGTCAGCTGGGACGTGGTCGACGTCGAAGGCGACTTCGCGTATGCGGCGGAAAAGGCCGGACTGATCGAGCCGATCGACTATTCCGTGGTGAAGAAGGCCGACCTCGACCCGCGCTTCGCGACGCCGTCTGCCGTGGGCAGTTTCTATTATTCGTTCGTGCTCGGCTACAACAAGGCGAAGTACACGGGTGCGCAGCCGCAGAACTGGGTCGATCTGTTCGACACGAAGCGTTTTCCGGGCAAGCGTACGCTTTACAAGTGGTCGGCGCCGGGCGTGCTCGAGATCGCACTGCTCGCCGACGGCGTCGCGCCGAACAAGCTGTATCCGCTCGATCTCGACCGCGCGTTCAAGAAGCTCGATTCGATCAAGGGCGATATCGTCTGGTGGAGCGGCGGCGCGCAATCGCAGCAGTTGCTCGCATCGGGCGAAGCGCCGATCGGCATGTTCTGGAACGGCCGTCTGCATGCGCTCGCGCAGACGGGCGTACCGGTCGGCATGTCGTGGAATCAGAACCTGACCGCGGCGGACATGCTCGTGATTCCGAAGGGCGCCAAGCATCGCGACGCGGCAATGAAGTTCCTGGCCGCCGCGACGAGCGCGGAGGCCCAGGCCAGGTTCGCCGCCAATACCGGCTATGCACCGATCAACGTGAAGTCGGCCGCGCTGATGCCGCCGGCGATCGCGAAAGCACTGCCCGACCAGTACAAGAGTTCGCAGATCAATCTCGACATGAAGTACTGGGCCGAGAACCGCGATGCGATCGCGAAGCGCTGGTACGCGTGGCAGTCGAAGTAAGCCGGCGCGTCGTGTTGTACCCACCCGAACGCCGTTCAGGATCCCGAACCGGGCGGCACCCGCCCGGTAGCGCAACGAACCTGCATGGGGCCAGCGGCAACAGGCACTGAAGTGCCGGCGCTGGCCGACAAAGGAGACACCATGCCGAACGTATTGAGTACCGTCGCGCATCCTGCCGCGACACCGCCGCGCAAGCGGCGCGATTGGCGCAGCGTGCGGCTGCTGGCCCCCGCGATGCTGCTGCTCGTGATCTTTTTCCTGCTGCCCGTGCTGTCGCTGCTGTTGCGCAGCGTGCTCGAGCCGGCGCCCGGGCTGCACAACTACGCGCAACTACTCGGCTCGACGACGTACGCGCGCGTGTTCGGCAATACGTTCATTGTCGCGACGGTCGTGACGCTCGTCACGCTGATCGTTGGCTTTCCGATGGCGTGGCTGCTCGCCATCGCGCCGCGCAAGCTCAGTTCGGTGCTGTTCGCGATCCTGCTGTTGTCGATGTGGACGAACCTGCTCGCGCGCACGTTCGCGTGGATGGTGCTGCTGCAGGGAACGGGACCGATCAACCGCGCGCTGATGGCGCTCGGCGTGATCCGGGAGCCGCTGTCGCTCGTGAACAATCTGACCGGCGTGACGATCGGCATGACCTACATCATGCTGCCGTTTCTCGTGATGCCGCTGCATGCGACGCTGCGCGGCATCGACCCGTCGACGCTGCGCGCGGCCGCGGTGTGCGGTGCGAGCCGTTGGCAGGCGTTCTGGCGCATCCTCGTGCCGCTCGCGATGCCGGGCGTGGCGTCCGGTGCGCTGATGGTGTTCGTCATGGCGCTCGGCTACTTCGTCACGCCGACGCTGCTCGGCGGGCCGTCGTACATGATGCTGGCCGAACTGATCGCGCAGCTCGTGCAGGAGCTGCTGAACTGGGGCCTCGCCGGCGCCGCGGCCTTCGTGCTGCTTGCCGTCACGCTCGCGCTCTATGCGTTGCAGCTGCGCTTCACGGGCAGCGCACACGCCGCCGCCGGAGGCCGCTGACATGTTGCTCGATTTCGATCGCCTCGGCGCGCTGCGCTGGATTCTGGTGGCCGTGGGCGCGGCCGTCGCACTGTTCCTGCTGTTGCCGATCGTGTTTATCGTCGCGTTGTCGTTCGGCGATTCGCAATGGCTCATTTTCCCGCCGCCGGGCTGGACGCTCGAATGGTATCGGCAGCTGTTTACCGACGCCGGCTGGATCGACGCGCTGCTGACCAGCGCGAAGCTGGCGATTATCGTGACGATGCTGTCCGTCGCGATCGGCTTTCTTGCCTCGCTGGCGCTCGTGCGGGGCAGGTTCCGCGGCCGCGAGGCGGTGCGCGGCTTCTTCCTGACACCGATGGTGCTGCCCGTCGTCGTGCTCGCCGTTGCGCTCTATGCATTCTTTCTGCGTATCGGGCTCAACGGCACGATGACCGGCTTCGTGATCGGCCACCTGATCATCGCGCTGCCGTTTTCGATCATCGCGATCAGCAATTCGCTCTTGAGCTTCGACACGGCGCTGGAAGACGCCGCGCTGATCTGCGGCGCATCGCCGCTCACGGTGAAGCTGCGCGTCACGCTGCCTGCCATCCGGCTCGGCCTGTTTGCGGCCGCGGTCTTCGCGTTTCTCGCGTCGTGGGATGAAGTCGTGGTGTCGATCTTCATGTCGAGCCCGACACTGCAGACGCTGCCCGTGCGGATCTGGGCAACGCTGCGGCAAGACCTGACGCCTGTCGTCGCGGCCGCGTCGTCGCTGCTCGTCGGACTGACGACCGTATTGATGCTGGCGGGCGCCGTGGTGCGCCGCGCACGCGCTCACTGAGGTACTACGCCATGACTGCTTTCCTGCAAATCCAGCGCCTGCGCAAGACCTACGATGACGTCGTCGCGATCGACCACGTGTCGCTCGACGTGCGCAAGGGCGAATTCATGACCTTCCTCGGGCCGTCGGGTTCGGGCAAGAGCACCACGCTCTATATCGTCGCAGGCTTTCAGGAGCCGACCGACGGACGCGTGCTGCTCGACGGCAAGTCGCTGCTCTCGGTTGCGCCGAACCAGCGCAACATCGGAATGGTGTTTCAGCGCTATACCTTGTTTCCGCACCTGAGCGTGGGCGAGAACGTCGCGTTCCCGCTGCGCGTGCGGCGCCGGCCCGACGCGGAAGTCCGCGCCAAAGTGGAGCAGATGCTGAAGCTCGTACATCTGTCCGAATGCCGTAACCGGATGCCTGCGCAACTCTCAGGCGGCCAGCAGCAGCGCGTCGCGATCGCGCGTGCGCTGGCCTACGATCCGCCCGTGCTGCTGATGGACGAGCCGCTGTCCGCGCTCGACAAGAAGCTGCGCGAGGAAATCCAGCTCGAACTGCGCCGCATTCACCAGGAGACCGGCGTGACGATCCTTTACGTCACGCACGACCAGGAGGAGGCGCTGCGGTTGTCCGACCGTATCGCCGTGTTCAACCAGGGGCGGATCGAGCAGGTGGGCACGGGCGAGGAACTGTATGCGAATCCCGCGTCGCGCTTCGTCGCGAGCTTTATCGGTAATTCGAATTTCATGCCGGTCAAGGTGACGAAGACACGCGACGGTCGCATGGGCGGCGTGTTTCCCAACGGTGTCGAAACGGCCTCGGACGCATTCCATCCCTCGCTCGCTGCCGGCGACGATGGCACGCTGATGATTCGTCCGGAACAGATACGCATCCGCCCGGTGCAATACGCAGGCGCGGCAACCGCGTCGGCCGTCGGCGCGGGTCTGCCCGTCACGGTGCGCGACATCACCTATCTCGGCGATGCGATGCACTACGCGGTCGCGACACCGTGGCAGCAGGAAATCTCGATCCGCACGCCGGCCGCCCATCGACACGGCAACGGCATCGTGATCGGCGCACAGGCGCTCGTCGAGTGGGATGCGCGCGACGCGCGCCTGTTCGCGCAAGCGTGACGGCAACGGCCATGCGTCCCGCACTGCCGTCACTGAAAGTCGAGCGGCCTACTGCCACGCTGCGGGAGCTCGCGCTCGAGAAGATGCGCACCGCGATCCTCGACGCGCATTTCCAGCCGGGCGAACGGCTCGTCGAACGCTCACTGTGCGAGATCCTGGGCGTCAGCCGGACCGTCGTGCGCGAGGTCCTGCGCCATCTGGAAACGGAGGGCCTCGTCGACTCGATCCCGAACCAGGGGCCCATCGTCGCGGTCCTCGACTTCGACACGGCCGCCGAGATCTACGAGATCCGCGCCTTGCTCGAGGGCGAGGCCGCGATGGCCTGCGCGGAGCATGCCGATGCGTCGCTCGTCGCAGATCTTTCGACGTGCATCGACCGGATCCAGCACGCGTTCGATACGCAGGATCATCACGCGGTGAAGGCGCTGACGTCGGCGTTCTACGAGCGCATGTTCATCGCCGGTAAAAAGCACGTTGCGTGGGAGATCGTGCAGACGTTGATCGCTCGCATCAATCGGCTGCGTGCGCTGACGATCGCTTCCGACGATCGCGGTCAGCAGGCGGTCGAGGAAATGCGCGAGATTCTCGCCGGGATCGCGGCCGGTGACGGGAGGGCCGCGCGCGACGCAGCCGTCGCGCACGTGGCGCGCGTGGCCGAGATTGCGCGCAAGCTGCTGACGCAGGGACGCGAGAGCGCCGCGTGGCGCCAGGCCGGGTAGCGCGCAGGCTGCAGCGTCGCGGCCGTGGCCATTGCCACGCCGCATCAATCGACCGGCGGAATCACCCCTTCGTTCAAGGTCTTGAGAAGACGCGCCCGACGCTTTTCCAGGTCGGCGATCTGACGCTCGATCGCCTCTAGCCTTGCCCGCTGAACGTCGGTGATCTGATCGCAAGAACGGGCACCCTCGATCAAAAGCATGCAGTCGGGAAAACCGCGAATATCGTCGATGGTGAATCCGGTCGCGATCATGCGCTGAATCTGCTTGACCTGCGTGACGGCCTTCTCGGGAAACATGCGATAGCCATTGCTCGCACGTACCGAAGTGAGCAGACCATGTTCGTCGTAGTGGCGGATCGACCGCACGCTGGCGCCGGTGAGTTGCGAAAGTTGTCCGATCGCCAGCAGCTGCCGGGAAGGCGTGTTTTTCATGCAAAGCAGCGTAGCACGATTCGCTTGACTCTCACATCAGTGTAAGGGTTGAGAGTAAGCGTACCGACACTCTCCCGGGCAAGACAATGAGCTTAAGGACGTTCTCTCACCTTCTGATTTCCGCGCTCTCGGCGGTTACGCTGCTTGCGTCCGCTCCTCACGCATTTGCAGCACCGAACAGCTATACGGTGACCTCGGCGGATGGCGTAAGGATCGCCGTTCAGGAAAACGGCAATCCGAACGGCCAGCCGATCATTCTGGTGCATGGACTGCTCGGCAGCCGCCTGAACTGGGATGCGCAGGTGCGAAGCCGCGAACTGAGCCGATACCGGATCATTACCTATGATCTGCGTGGCCACGGTCTGTCCGACAAGCCGGCCGGCCCGGAGCCCTATCACGACGGCAGCCGCTGGGGGGACGACCTCGCAGCGGTGATCCGCGGCTCGCATGCCCGCAAGCCCGTCGTGGTCGGCTGGTCGCTCGGCGGCGTGGTGATATCGAACTATCTCGCGAAATATGGCGATAGCGGCATCGCGGGTGCCGTATATGTCGACGGCGTGGTCGAGCTCGCGCCCGGTCAGATCGTCGCTCACCCCGACGTTTATCGCGACATGAATTCGGCCGATCTGAAGACGCATCTGGACGGCGAGCGTACCTTCGTCGGCCTTTGTTTCAATCGTCGGCCGGACGCCGACACATTCGCGCGGCTGCTCGCGAACGCCGCCATGGCATCGTGGGACATGCAGCGAGAAGTGCCGACCATGACCGTGTTCGCCACAGAAGGGCTCGCCAAGGCGCGCGTACCGCTGCTCTTCATCTACGGAGGTCGCGACGTACTGGTCGACACGCAGGCGACGCTCGCCCGCGCGGCCGCGCTGAATCCGAGCATCGTAAGTCACGTGTACGCGGACGCCGGCCATGCGCCGTTCATCGAGGAGCCCGAGCGTTTCAACCGCGATCTGGACGCGTTCGTCAGGTCGGCATCGCAGCAAGGCCGCGACGTGTTACGGGAAGGTAAAGATGGAACGTGACGTCGGATGTTTTCGGCCGACGGTTCGCTATCTCGTCGTCGAAGGTCCGACGCCTTTCCGCCTCGTTGTACTGCGGGCGTCGCGCAGTATCACGAGATCGTCGGGCGCGACGGCGTGTCCATATCGGCCGTCTCGACCACGACGCGTCCGAGCGCCCTGAACGGCGCAAGAAGCGCCTCGCCGGCCATGCTCGACGTGATCAAGCGCCAGTCCCGTTCGAGCGGCGTCCAGTGTTGTTGCCGCGAGCGGCCGAGCTTGTCGGCGTCGGCGAGCACAAACGTCTGGGCCGCACGCCGGATGATGCAGTCCTTCAGATACGCTTGTTGCGCGCTTGCTTCGCACAGCCCGAACTCCGCGACCACGCCGTCCGCACCGAGAAATGCCTTGTCGACGCTCAAGCGACTCAGCGACAGCTCGGCGAGCGGCCCGAGCGTGCTCATGCTCGATTTGCGCAGATCGCCGCCGATCAACGTGAGATGGACGCCGGGCGCGTTCGCCAGCGTCATGACGGCAAGCAGGTTGTTGGTCACCACATGAAGATCGACGCGCGAGACGAGATGCCGCGCCAGCGCGGCGCAGGTCGTGCCGCCGTCGAGCAGCAGCGTATCGCCGTCATGCACGTGCGCGGCCGCCGCGCGAGCAATCGCTTCCTTCTGCTCGCGCTGCGTCGCCTTGCGCTCCTCGAGCGACGCCTCCGGTTCATGCGCGCCGATCAGCGCCGTCGCACCGCCATAGGTGCGCACGAGACGGCGCTGGTTGGCGAGCGTCGTCAGGTCGCGCCGCACGGTAGCTTCGGATACGCCGAGCGCGGCGCTGAGCTGTTCGACGCTGGCGTCGCCCGTCAGGACGAGATCGAGAATCGCGCGATGGCGCTCGGACGCTTTCATGGCTGACATCTGCAGGATGGGAGGTTGCCGATGTTACACCACGGCCCGCGCGCATTCCGTCACGCTGGTTGCGCGCTCAGCCGCGCCGCGTCGCGAGTTCGGCGCCCTGGCGCAGCGCTTCGAGCAGGCTGCGCTCGTCGGCGACGCCCGTGCCCGCGATGTCGAACGCGGTGCCGTGATCGACCGACGTGCGGATGACTTCCAGTCCCACCGTCACGTTGACGCCCGCTTCGAGCCCGAGCACCTTCACCGGGCCGTGACCCTGGTCGTGATACATCGCGACCACGAGATCGAAGTCGCCACGGCCCGCACGGAAAAACAACGTGTCGGCAGGCAGCGGGCCGGTCACGTCGAGGCCGCGTTCCTGCAACAACGCGACCGCCGGCACGATCTTCTCTTCTTCCTCGCCGTATCCGAACAGACCGTTCTCGCCGGCATGCGGATTGATCCCGCATACGCCGATGCGCGGCTTTGCGATGCCGGCCTTCACGAGGGTCGCGTGGCCGCGCTCGATCGTGCGCTGTACGAGGCCCGGCTCGATTTTGCGGATCGCATCGATGATCCCGATATGCGTGGTCACATGAATCACGCGCAGTTGCGGCGCGACGAGCATCATCGATACTTCGTCGACGCCCGTCAGATGCGCGAGCATTTCGGTGTGGCCGGGATACTTGTGGCCGCCGGCGTGCAGCGCTTCCTTGTTGAGCGGCGCCGTGCAGATGGCGTCGATCTGCCCGGCTTCCGCCAGCTTCACCGCCCGCGCGATGAATTGATAGGCCGCATCGCCCGCGACGGCCGACAAGCGGCCGAAGGGCAGGTCGGCCGGAATCAGGTCGAGATCGATGCAGTCGATCGTGCCCGGTTCGTAGCGCGCGTCGGCCGCCTCCTTGATGCGGCGGATCTTCGCCGTGCCGCCGACGATCTCGTTCGCTCGTTCGAGCCGGCGCGCATCGCCGATCACGAGCGGACGGCATTGCCGATAAACGACGTCGTGTGCGAGGCTCTTGACGATGATTTCCGGGCCGACGCCTGCTGCGTCGCCCATCGTAATGCCGATCACGGGAAGGTAGTTACTCATGATGTTTTGCCTTGATGTCCTTGAATTCTGCTCTACTGCATGCCCGATCGCGTAGGAACGATCAGGCCGAACCGGGTGAGCGGGCGCCCGCGCTGACGCTCGCTGCCGGCGTCTCGCGGAGATAGCGCCACGCGGCGAACAATGCGTGATCGGTGCCGAACGCCCCCGCCTTCGTGACGATACGCAGATGAGGCTGGCAAGCGGAGGCACCGATCGGCTTGCCGACGGCCACGCCGGCCTCTATCTCCGCAATCAGTTCGACGCTGCCGACGCCAACCGCGCTCAGCATCGCGCGGGCGGTTTCGCCGCCCGTCGCGATCAAGCCGCCGAGCACCGCGAAATGCGGCTTGACGAGCGCGGCAAGCGCGGCCGACAGCAACGCGCCTTCCGCCGGATCGAACGCGTCGTCGCTGCCGATGCGCAGCAGCAGGTCCGCACCCGTTCGCAGCGCGTCGCCGATGCGCGCCTGCCATTGCGGAACGTCCGCGTGGCGCTCGCCGCCGCGCAGCACGGCGGGCGGTACCGTGAGTTCCATCATGCCGGCGCGTTCGCGCAGCATCGCGCACTGCCGTTCTGACACCGCCGACAGGCTGCCCACCAGCGCCAGCACGGGCGCGTGTCGTGGCTGCCGTTGCGAAGCGACAGCGCCGGTTCGCGCCGCGCGCGGGCCGAACAGACTTTCCACGCTCGCGATTTCGCGCGCGAGCCCGCCCGAGCCGACCCAGAACAGCGCGTCGTCCATCTGTGCCGTCGCCCGTGCGAGTGCGATCAGATCGTCGTTCGTCTCGGCGTCGACCACCAGCGCCTCGGTGCCGCTCGCCGCCACGGCGGCGATTCGCGCGATGAGCGTCTGGCTGCTTTCGCGCAATGCGTCCACGTCGAGTTGGGCGGTCGAAACACCGGCTTGCGCGAGCATCGCGTGCAGGTCTGCAGTGCGGCCCGCGTTTTCGAGCTTCCATGTATCGGTGGTTTCGAGCGGCTCGCCGCGCACGAACACACGGCCGCCGAGCACGGTGCGGCCCGTCGCCGGAAACGCCGGCGCGACGATCGCAAGACCCGCGAGCGGCTGCAACGCGGCGACTTCGGCGGCCCAATTGCCGCGCAGCGTCGAGTCGATCTTCTTGTAGAGGCGCCGGCCCGGTTCGCGCAACGCCCGCCACGCGGCCGACGTGCGCTGCGCGGCCTCGGCCGGCGTGAGGCGGCGGGTGTCGGTATCGGCTGCGATCACGTCGGCGACGGTTGCGTCGAGGCCTTGCGTGGGCACGTCAAGCGTGACGATCGTCCGATAGCCGGCATTCGCAAAGCCGATGGCGCAATCGGCGGCGCCCGACAGATCGTCCGCGATGATCAGCATGCTCATTGCGCCATTTCCGTTGCTTCGCGGCCGACCTGCACGCGTTTTGCGACGGCGGCGGTCAGGATCGGCGAAAGGACCGCGGTCACGACGACGCAGGCGGCCACCAGCAGCGTCGCGCTCTTGGCGGCCTCCGCGTAGACCGGATTTGCCGCGGCGATCAACGCCGGCACGGCGGCCGCGTTACCTGCCGTATTCGCCGCCGCGGTGCCGGCGACGCCGGTGCCGCCCGTCAGACGGTCCGCGAGGTAAAGGGGAATGCCCGTCACGATCACGACAGCGATCCCCAGGCCGACGCCGAGCACGCCGGCCTGCCAGACCTTGTGCAGATCGAGACTCGCGCCGAGCGCCAGCGCGAAGAACGGAATCATCACGGGTACCGCTTTGCCGAGAAACGCACGCATCTCGCGATCCAGGTTGCCGAGCAGCATGCCGAATGCGAGCGGCAGAATGCTGCCGACCAGCGTCGGCCACGGGAACGCCGACAGTCCGGCCACGCCGAGCGTGACCATGGTCAGGAACGGCCCGGATTCGAGCGACATGATCGTATACGCGCCGACGTCTTCGGAGCGACCGTACTGGCCCATGAGCGCCATGTACAGCCCGCCGTTGGTGTCGTTCATCGCCGCGACGACGGCGAGCGTCGACAGGCCGGCGAACAATCCCGACGAGATCGGCTGTTCGCCGAGGAAATGCCCCATGACGACGCCCACGACGATCGCGGCGCCCACCTTCGTGACGAACAGCGCGCCACCCTTCTTGAGCAGGTAGGGCGTTGCCTTGACATCGATGCTCGCGCCCATGCAGACGTAAAACACCGCGAGGATCGGCAGCGCACCGGTGAACAGCGCATTGGTAAAGGAGCCGAAAAGCTTCGGCATGTCAGGCAAAAACGTGGCGACGAGTGCGCCCACGAGCAACGGCACGATCATCATGCCGCCGGGTACGCGTTCGATGCCGCGCTTGATGTGTATTTGAGCCATGCCAGTCTCCATTCTCTGATCGGACTTTGATTGAATCGGTCACTTATATGATTGAAACGATCAGTCTGGAGTGTACTTCGGCTGCGCATTTTGCGCAAATCGATCATTTTGGTGATCGATTCGATCACGCGCGTGGCGGGTGACCGCGCTCGAACCCGGTCATTGCTACGAGATAAAGGCGCGCGCCGGCGCCAATGCTTCGTGTCTCGAGGCGGATGTCTGAACCGCGCGCTCGAGCCACGCTCCGGATACTGCTGCCCCAGCAGCACCGAATCAGCATCACTGTTCACGCTCGTTCATCTCGCCTGCCGATAGCGTTATGAGCACCTTGCTCACACGCATATCTTCGCGCGTGGAATAACGCCGCTGCGCCCGCCGGGCGTCGCGCACCATCCCGACAACCGCCCTTCGCCGCCGAACCTCGACGCGACTCCCCGAAATGGCACGCCGCTTGCAACGCAATCCAGCGACGGGCGCCTGGCCCGCTTCGACAGGAGAGACGCAAGCGATGAGCAAACCGGTGAATGTCGTCGCGGTATCGGGCAGCCTGCAACGACCGTCGCGCACGCTCGTGCTGATCGACGCGCTCCTCGCGGCGCTCGGCAACGCGGCACGGATCGAAACGCGACGCATCGAGCTCGCGGAAATCGGCAGCCGGCTTGCCGGCGCCGCGACGCGCGCACAGGTGCCGCCCGATCTCGACGCGCAACTGCGTGCAATCGAAACGGCCGACGTGCTGATCGTCGCGAGCCCCGTCTATCGCGCGTCGTACACGGGCCTGCTCAAGCATCTGTTCGATCTCGTCGATCGCGACGCATTGGTCGACGTTCCCGTGCTGCTCGCCGCGACCGGCGGCAGCGAGCGGCACGCGCTCGTGATCGACCACCAGCTGCGCCCGCTGCTCGGCTTCTTCCAGGCGCGCACGCTGCCGATCGGCGTGTATGCATCCGAAAGCGATTTCGACCGCTACGCGATCGCGAATCCGGCGCTACACGCACGCATCGCACGCGCAGCCCGGCATGCCGCGCCGCACCTGCGCGCACGTCAGTTTCCGGTGGCGGCAGACGCCGCCGCGTAATCCCGCTTTTCCCGACGAGGACAATTCATGAGCGTTACCGAATCGCACGCCGATGGCGTCAAATTTGCGTACTGGGTGCCGAACGTCAGCGGCGGACTCGTGGTCAGCACGATCGAGCAGCGTACCGACTGGAGCCTCGAATACAACCAGCAGCTCGCGCGCGTCGCCGAAGCGGCCGGCTTCGACTATGCGCTGAGTCAGATCCGCTTCACGGCCGGCTACGGCGCCGAGTATCAGCACGAGTCGGTATCGTTCAGCCAGGCGCAGCTGCACGCGACGACGAAATTGAAAGTGCTCGCGGCGATCCTGCCGGGGCCCTGGCATCCGGCCGTCGTCGCGAAGCAGCTCGCGACGATCGACCATATTTCGAACGGACGCATCGCGATCAACGTCGTCAGCGGCTGGTTCAAGGACGAATTCACCGCGATCGGCGAGCCGTGGCTCGAGCATGACGAGCGCTATCGACGTTCGAAGGAATTCATTCAGGCCTTGAAGGGCATCTGGACGCAGGACAACTTCACGTTCAAGGGCGACTTCTATCGCTTCAACAACTACACGCTGAGCCCGAAGCCGCTGCAGAAGCCGCATCCGGAAATCTTCCAGGGCGGCAGCTCGCGCGCCGCACGCGACAACGCGGCAAGCGTGTCCGACTGGTACTTCACGAACGGCAATACGCCCGAAAACCTGAAGACGCAGATCGACGACATTCGCGTGAAGGCGGCCGCGAACGGGCATCGCGTGCGAATCGGCGTCAATGCGTTCGTGATCGCGCGTGACACCGAGGACGAGGCGCGCGCCGTGCTCGACGATATCGTCCGTCACGCCCATGTCGAAGCGGTGCACGCGTTCGGCGACGCGGTGAAGCAGGCCGGCAAGGCCTCGCCGGAAGGTGAAGGCAACTGGGCGAAATCGACGTTCGAGGATCTGGTCCAGTACAACGACGGCTTCCGCACGAACCTGATCGGTACGCCCGAGCAGATCGCGCAGCGCATCGTCGAGCTAAAGGCGATCGGCGTCGATCTCGTGCTCGCGGGCTTCCTGCATTTCATCGAGGAAGTCGAATACTTCGGCAAGCGCGTGCTGCCGCTCGTGCGCGAACTGGAGGCGCAGCGGCAGCCGGTCGCCGCCTGACGGGCGAACGCGCGCGTAGCGAAGCGCGTGGCGCCGGGCCGGCTCGCCGGCCGCTACCGGCGCGCTTTGGCCGCGCGCCTTCGGGGCGTACCGTGCTGCATCGCGCGCAGCTCCGCCGCGTCGAGGAAGAAGTCGCGATTGTCGGCGAGCCGCTCGACGACGAAGTCGATGAACGTCTTCACGCGCAGCGACCGCTCGGTGCGGTGACCGTAGTACAGATAGATCATCCCGTGCTCGACCACGTGTTCGGTCAGCAACGGAACGAGCCGGCCGCTGCGGAGATGCATCGCCGCACTGAAGCTGCCGAGCTGTCCGACCCCGAGGCCCGACAGCACCGCATGCGTTTCCATGTCCGTGTCGTTCACGGTGAGCGCGGCGGGCACGTCGCGGTACACGATTTCGTCGCCGACGCGAAACGTCCACTGCGCGAGCTTGCCCGTGTTCGCGCGTCGATAGCCGGTGCAGCGATGCGCGGCGAGTTCGTCGATCGTGCGCGGCGCGCCGTGGCGCGCGATGTACTCGGGCGACGCGCATACGATCAACTGGATCGGCACGAGCGGCCGCGCGATCGAGCCGGCGGACGGCGGCGGGCCGCCGCGGAATCCGACGTCCGCGCGCTCGGTGACGAGATCGGTGAACTGATCGTCGAACCGCACGTCGAGCTGCACGTCGGGATACGCGTGCTCGAACGCCTCGAAGCACGGCCAGAGCACGGGTAGCCCGAGCGCGCGCGGCGCGCTCACGCGTAGCAGGCCGGCTACCTCGGACTTCGAACGCCGCGCGTCGCCGAGCGCGGACGCGAGCATCGCAAGCGCCGGCTTCACGCTGTCGAACAGCCGCTCGCCTTCTTCCGTCAGGCTCAGCTTGCGCGTCGTCCGGTGAAAGAGCCGCACGCCGAGCGCTTTCTCGAGCTGCATCACCGCGTGGCTCGCCGCCTGCGGCGAGATGCCCTGATCGACGGCCGCCGCGCGCAGGCTGCCGAGCGTCGCGGCACGCACGAAGACGGTGATCGCACGAACTTCGTTCACGGCGGTCTCCCCGATTCGCAAATAAAAGTTGATTATGCGTCCAGTTCGCGGCAGCTAGTGTGTGTCAATCGACGCGCCTACGATGAACTCACTTCATCACACACGTAGGAGAAACGTCATGGCAGCCACGCAACATCACGGTTTCAAGCGCGTCTGGTTCATCACCGGCGCGTCGCGCGGGATCGGCGCACTGATTGCCGAAGCGGCGCTCGCGGACGGCAACGCCGTCGTCGCGGCAGGGCGCAACGTGTCGGCGATCGTCGAGCGGCTCGGCGAATCGGCCGCGCTGCTGCCGGTCGCGCTCGACGTGACCGACGAAGCGCAGGCGCGCGCGGCCGTGCAGGCGGCGGTCGAACGCTTCGGCCGCATCGACGTGCTGGTCAACAATGCGGGCTTCGGCCTGCTCGGCGCGGTCGAGGAATCGTCGGACAAGGACGTGCGCCGCATGTACGACACGAACGTGTTCGGGCTGCTGAACGTCACGCGCGCGACGTTGCCGGCGATGCGCGCGAACCGGTCGGGGCACGTGATCAACATCTCGTCGGTCGGCGGCTATCGCGCGGCGGCCGGGTTCGGCGTCTATTCGTCGACGAAATTCGCGGTCGAAGGGATCACCGAAGCGCTGCATGCGGAACTGCAGCCGCTCGGCATTCATGCGACGGTCGTCGAGCCCGGCTACTTCCGCACCGATTTTCTCGATGCGTCGTCGCTGGTCGTCGCGCCGACCGTCATCGACGATTACGACGCGACGTCGGGCGCCGTGCGTCGCAAGGCCGCGCACCTGAATCACAACCAGCCGGGCGACCCGACGAAGCTCGCGGCCGCGATGATCGCGCTCGTCGATGCGCCGAACCCGCCGTTGCGTCTGCCGCTCGGCACCGACACGCTGGCCGCGATCGCCGCGAAGAACGCGTACGTCGCGCAGGAAACGCAAGCGTGGCGCGCGCTGTCGGCGTCGACCGACTTCGCGGCGTGACGGGCGGCGCGGCCGTCGTGCCCGGCTGCGGCCGCGCCGCTTCGTCGCTCGGCCGGCTGTGACGGGCGCGCGCTTGATGTCGGTTCGCGACGAAGCGCCGGCATCGACCTCGACGCGCGGTTCAAGAAGAGCGCGCCGGCGCCGATGCCGATGAAGCGACGCGCTCGGGTTCGTGGTAAACGGCGAGCCACACGGTCGGCACCGACGGATCGGTCCACGCGACGCGGTGCCGGCAATGCGCGTCGATCAGCAGATGGTCGCCGGCGTGCAGCGCGTGGCGCGCGGCGTCGTGTTCGAACTCGAGCACGGCCGCGCCCGACAACAGCACGACCCATTCGGCGCGCGGATCGTCGTACCAGAAGCCGGGCGGGCTGGCGTGTCCGGCCGAGACGATCCGCTCGATCGTCACGTTCGATCCGGCGACGAGCGTGTCGAAGCGTTCGCCGTCGCCGGGCGTGCGTTCGATATCGAACAGGTTGCCGATCCTGAGCATCGTTGCGGGCCTCGCTGCGAGCGTCGCGTGCAGGCCGCGCCGAACGATTACAGCGCCGCCTGCGGCGTATTGCGAAAGCTGATTGCCATTCGGTTATAGGCATTCATCAGGCTGATCGCAATCGTCAGATCGACGATTTCCCGCTCGTCGAATACCTGCCGCGCGGCCTCGTAGGCAGGGTCGGGCACGCCGGTCTCGGCGACGCGCGTGACCGTTTCGGCCCAGGCGAGCGCCGCGCGTTCGCGTTCGTCGAACAGCGAGCCGGCTTCGGCCCATGCCTGGACGAGCGCGAGCTTCTCGATGCTCGCGCCGCGCTCGATCAGGTCGCGCGTGTGCATGTCGAGGCAGTATGCGCAATTGTTGATCTGCGAGACGCGCAGATAGACGAGATCGACGAGGATCGTCGAAAGGCCGCTTTGCATCACGTATCCGTAGACGCTGCCGAGCGCCTTCATGCCGGCGGGCGCAATCTGCGCATAGTCGAGACGGCGGGTCATGTCATTCTCCATGTTCAACAGGGGTTGTCAGTACGCGTGTTTCGATACGCGTGTCGGGTGTCGTCCGGTCGATCGCGGCGGGCGCGCGCATTCGTCGATACGCGGCTTCGGCGCACACGAACGCGACGACGATCAGCGCGGCCGCGACCACGCTCAGATAGCGCGCATCGATCGTGCGCAGTACGAGGCCGCCGAGCACGCCGGAGCCCGCGAGCCCGATATAGGTCGCCGTATTGTTCAGCGCGAGCACGAGCGGCGCGACCTGCGGCGCGGCATGCACGAGGCGGTGCTGCTGCGGCACGATCAGCCCCCAGCCGCAGAGGCCCCAGATCGTCAGCGACACGATCGCGCCGAATACGTGGGCCGCCGTCCACGGCAGCAGGCAGAAGTTGACGATCGCAATCCAGAGCATCGCGTCGATCACGCGGCGGCTGTCGAAGCGGTCGACGAGCCGGCCGGCGATGAAATTCCCGGCAGTCGCCGCGACACCCCACAGCAGGAACAGCGCCGCGAGCATGCGTTCGTCGCCGTGCGTCACGCGCTGCAGCACGACGCCCGCATACGTGTAGACCATCAGGAAGCCGCCGAACGCGAACAGCGAGGTCAGCAAGGTCAGTGCGATCCGCGCGTCGCGCATCGGCGCGATGCGCTCGCGCAGGCCGACCGGCGCGGGGCGCGGCACGGCCGGCAGCATCGTCCACACGCCGATCATCGCGACGGCGCCGAGCGCGGCGACGAACCAGAGCGTCGAACGCCAGCCGCCGAAGCCGCCGATGAAGGTGCCGAGCGGCGAGCCGAGCGCGGTCGCGCCCGTCAGCCCGGCCGTCACGGCGGCCAGCGCGCGTCCGCGCCGTTCGGGTGTCGCAAGCGCCGATGCGACGCCAAGCGCGGTCGGCGAAAACAGCGCCGCGCCGAAGCCGGCCAGCGCGCGGCTGAACAGCACGACGCCGAGGTCGGTCGCGAGCGCGCTCAGTACGTTGCCCGCGACGAAGATGCCGAGCGCGGACACCAGCAGCAGCTTGCGCGGCCAGCGGCCGGCGAGTGCCGCCATGATCGGCGCGGCGATGGCGTACGTGAACGCGTAACAGGTCACCATGAGTCCGGCGAGCGCGACCGACGTATGAAGGGATGCCGCGACGCCGGGCAGAATGCCGGCGACGACGAAGTTGTCGGTCCCCATCGCGAACATCCCGACGGCGAGTATCGATAGTCGACGATCCATACGAAAGCTTTGACGGTAAGGGTTTCGGGAGCGGTACGCGGAGAGGATAGGCGCGATTGACCGTGTCTCAAATGTCATATATACAAGCAATTTCGGACATCGCCGGAGCACGCGCATGCACACGATCGGTTTCGTCGTCTTCCCGAATTTCTATCTGCTCGGCTTCGCGGCGATCACCGCGTTCGAGCTCGCGAACGTCGTGGTCGGCGAACCGGCGTATCACGTGACGGTGCTGTCGGAGGAAGGCGGACTCGTGCTGTCGTCGGCCGGCATCCGCGTCGAGACGCAGCCGTTCTCCGACACGTCGTTCGATACGGTGATGTTCGGTTCCGGCGTCGAGATCGACATCGCGTCGCCTGCGCTGACCGCGTTCGTGCGGCGCGCGCTGACGACGTCGCGACGCATCGCGGCGCCGTGCACGGGTGCGTTCATTCTCGCGGAGGCCGGCGCGCTGGACGGGCGGCGCGCGACGACGCACTGGCGCTTCGCGGCCGACCTTCAGCGCCGTTATCCGGAGGTGGCCGTCGAGGACGATCAGATCTTCATCGTCGACGGGCCGATCTGGACGTCGGCCGGCATGACCGCGACGATCGACATGGCGCTCGCGATGATCGAGAAGGATCACGGGCACGAAGTGTCGCGCGCGGTCGCGCGCAAGCTCGTCGTCTACCACCGTCGCGCGGGCGGGCAATCGCAGTTCTCGACGCTGCTCGATCTCGAACCGAAATCGGATCGGATCCAGAAGGCGATCGACTATGCGAGCGCGAATCTGCGCAAGCCGCTGACCGTCGAGGAACTCGCGGACGTCGCGGGACTGAGTCCGCGCCAGTTCAGCCGCGCGTTCAGCGCGGAAACGGGCCAGTCGCCGGCGAAGGCGGTCGAGCATCTGCGCGTGGAAGCCGCGCGGCTGCTGCTCGAGAAAGGGCGTCTATCGCTGGACGTGATCGCCGATGAAGTGGGCT
This sequence comes from Burkholderia sp. BC1, assembly GCF_052683555.1. Classification (NCBI taxonomy): domain Bacteria; kingdom Pseudomonadati; phylum Pseudomonadota; class Betaproteobacteria; order Burkholderiales; family Burkholderiaceae; genus Burkholderia; species Burkholderia sp. BC1. Next base: position 39,225 of record NZ_JBQYLP010000012.1, on the reverse strand, counting down.
TCGCCGATCGCGAACGGATGCGGCGCGCCTTCCTGCGCACGATCGGTCAGCCGCCGCAGGCCGTTCGCCGCTTCAGCCGCAGCGCGCGTGCGGGCAATGCGGACGGCGGCGAGCGCACGGTCGCGCCGCCGCCCGCCGACGTGCAAGCGGCGACGGCGGCCCGCGCCGTACCGCGGTCGTAGGCGCCGCGCCTTGGCGGCTGCGCGTGCGTCAGCCGCCCGTCGCGAAGCCGAGCGCGGTTGCCTTCGCGCGCAGGTCCGCGAAGCGGTCGGCGGTCGGATTCACTGCGGGTTTCGCGGCCATTTGGGACGGATCGATCTGCGAGATCGAGTCGGACGGCGCCGGTGCCGTTGCGCCGGCGCACAGCCCGCCGAACGGCCCTTGCGGCACGGTGAAGGCGGGCGCGTCGGTGCGCGGCGCACTCGCGAGATCGAGCGCGTACGCGAGGTTGACGGTCGCCGGATCGCTGCCGCGCACGCCGAGCGGCTTCAGCCCGAAGCGCCATTGCAGCAGCGCATGAATCGAACTCGGATCGAACGGGTAGCGCGTGACCGTTCCTGCGCGCACGCGCGGGCCGAGCAGCGCGAGCGGCACGCGGCAGCCGAGCTTGCCGTCGTTGCCGAGCGCGAGCTCGTTGTTGGTGATCGGCCGGGTGGGCGGCACCACGTGTTCGAGAAACCCGCCCCATTCGTCGTACACGATGATCAGCAGCGTGCGGCTCCACGTCGGGCTCGTGCGCAGTGCGTCATACACCTGATTCAGGAATGCCTGGCCGTCGCGAATGTCGGCGTGCGGATGATCGTCGGACGACGTGCCCTCGCGTTCGCCCGCGAAAGCGGGGTCGACCATGCAGAACGCCGGCAGCGTACCGGCCGCTGCATTCGACAGGAACTCGGAGAACGGATGCGAGATGCCGACATAGCGCGTGCCGTACAGCGCCGTGAACGGCACGTCGTGATAGTAGTAATGGCAGCCCACGTTCGCATCGGCGAGGTTGTCCCAGATCGTGCGCAGCGCGGACGTATCGATGCCGTCGCCGAGGCGGTCGGTTGCGCCGCTGTGCAGATACAGACGGTTCGGAAACGTGCTCGTCAGAATGCCGGTGAAGTAGAAGTCGCCGATCGTGTAGTGAGTCGCCGCCGCGCTGAAGAATGGGAGATCGGCGGACGTGTAATAGCCGATCGGCAGCAGGTCGCCCTGCGTCTGACTCGTGCCCGGCGTCAGCAGCCAGCCGTTCATCGCGCCGGACGCGAGTTGCGTGCGCGCCCCTTCGTAGCTGTGGTTCGGGTCGTGATACGCGCAGGCCTGATAGCCGTATGCGGAATTGGACGCGAGCGCGAACGGCTCGTGTGTCGCGCCGAACGCGTCGGTGTATTGGCGGTTCGCGGGCATGCCTTCGGCGCCGGGCACCCAGCTCAGGAAGTGATCGAACGAACGGTTTTCCATCGTGACGAGCACGATGTGATCGATGCCGGCATTCGACGGGTCCGGCAACGGCGGCCGCGGCAGGCTGTAGCGATCGCCGCCGTTCGGCGAAGGCGTGTTGCCGATCGACGGCGCGGCCGCATTGCCGTCGGCGCCCGATCCGCCGCTACCGCCACCGTTACCGCCGTCGCCGCCCCCGCCGCCGCAACCCGATAGCGCGACACTGCCCGCAACAGCGGCAACGCCGGCGAGAAAGCGCCGCCGGTCGTAATGGCGATATGCTCCGGTCCCGTCCATGACAACGTCTCCCTGAATGAATGCGGCGCTGGCCAGCCGTGAGCGCTCCGAGCCGCGAAGCGAAGCGCGCTCGCCGTGCCGTGCGGCACGGCCGGCCGACAGGGGCAAGCGTCGTGCCCGGCGCGCGTATCGACGGACGGCCGATCACGATGCGGTGCTGCGGCGACGGATCGCGCGCGGTGACTGCGCACGTCGTGCGGCGCTTCGGCGTTCGTTGCGCAGGCAGCGTCCGGCGCCGCGTGCTGCGCCGCAATTTGTCGGGGGAGAGATATCGGGAGGCCGGTACGCGATGCCGTTTGGATGGCCGCTGGTCAAAAAGACACAGTCGATGCGTGCGCAATGACCGGTGGAATCAAGCGGCGCGTGCGCATGGGGATGTCGAATCGTGGGCGCAGATGCTTTGGATCGAGATGCCGCAGCGGCCCGATGCGCGATGCCGAGCAGTTCAAGGCGTTACGCGCAGTCGCACGGTCGATCCGCAACGCCACTGATTCTCGAAGCGACACTGCTTCTCATTTTCGGCTTGCGCGACGAGGTGGGCAGGCGAAGCACGATCATCGCGATGCGCCCAAAGAGCGCGCTCTGTCCGTTGAACGCAATGGGGCGCGTCATCCGCATCGGCATCGGACCGGCTAACTGTACGATCGCAACGCGCCGGCTCGATGCGGCCGCTCGCGGTCCCGGCTCAACGCACGACAGGAAGCGCGGCACGCACGACCAGCGACACGAGTTCGGCCTGCCGGTGCGTACCGGTTTTCGCGAGGATTTGTTTCAGATAGCCGCGCGCGGTGCCGATACCGATGCCGAGTCGAGCGGCCGCTTCACCGAGATCCAGGCCGCCGGCGAGCAGCGCGGCGAGTGCCGCCTCGCGCGGCGTGAGATCGAACGTCGTCGCGATGCAGTGCGGATCGATGTCAGCCGGCCGGTCCAGCTCGGTCACGAAGACGATTGCGCGCGTCGCCGAGTCGATGCCGTCGGGCAGGTCGGAGGCACCGACCGGCACCACGCGGATCGTGAGCGGCGGATGCGGCGGGCGGCGCGATACATGGCAGCGCATCGACGCAGGTGGCTGCACGGCCGCGTCTGCGACGCGCCGGCCCCCGGCGTTCAGCGCGACCGCCGCGGCGATCGTACGCCGCAGTCGCGCCGCGTCGGCCGGCTGCACGGCCGACACGGCGTTGCGATCGAGCAGCAGTCCGTTGCCGCCGCGCGCAAGCGCTTCGGCAGCTGGATTCGCGAAGAGCGGGCGCATCGCCGCATCGACGAGGATCACGCCGAACGCGAGACGCGAGATCGCGTCGTACGCGCCCTGCGCACGCAGGTCGGCCTCCGCGATGCGACGCTGCACCTGCAGCGCGGTCGCGACATGCGGGACGAGCCATTGCGCGACGCGTACGTCGTCGTCCGTGAAGTCCGCCGCGCCGCGATGGCGGCCGATCGCCAGAACCACGCGCCGGTCCGCGGCGAGCGGCGCGATCATCGCATAGAAGCCGTCGGCCGGCCGCACCGCGTCGTGGTAAAAGCGCGACCGTGCGAAGTCGCGATCCGATATGCAGGCGGTCTGCCGCACCGGCGTGGCGACCGGAATCGCGCCGATCCACGGCGGCGGCTGTGCTTCGAACTCGCGTTGCATGCGCGTGGCGCAAGCAGCGTCGAAGCCGGTCGCGAGCCTCGCCGAGCGCTGCGTTGCGGGCCGCGCATTCAGCAGGATCGCCATCGGCGAAGCAGTCGTATGCGCGAGCGCGATGCCCGCGCGCGACCATCCGTCCGGCATCAGCGCAGCATCGTAAATGTGCCGGATCGTTTGATGGATCGTTTCGATGCGCGTCATGGGCTCCTCGCCGGACAGCCGTTTCCCTCCCAAATGGGAGTGCCGCATATGCGCCGGCCGTTCAAAAGTATAGGTAACGGCGCGCGTTGCTTCGAGCGGAGTGGAGGCTAGGGGTTAACCCGTTCGGCGCGCGTCGACGAACCGTTGCGATTTCGCGAGGATCGGTTTCCATGCGGCGCTGGTGGATCGTCATCGGAGAGCGGGCCGACATCTGTCTGCTCGTTGCGCTTTACGCGGGCATGCTCGCCGTCGCGCTGTGTTGCGCGACGTCGGCGGACGGCGATCGCGACGGAGCGCTGTTTGCGTTCGACGTCGCGCCTGTCGTCGAGCTGAAGCTGCGCGGCGATGCCGCGACGTGCGTCGTGGAGAACGTCGTCGTCGGCGATGGCGCGATTCGCGCCGGTGCGCGCTGCGCGCCGACGCTGCCGGTGCCGCGGCAGCGAGCGGGGCCGCGTTGACGACGACTGCGCACGCGATGCGCGCGTGCTCACATCATGCGGATGCCGCCTCCCGCAGCCGAAACTGGGCGACCGCATTGCTGAGCCGCGCGCCCTGTTCCTCGAGCGACAGCGCGGCGGCAGCCGTCTCTTCGACGAGCGCGGTATTGCGCTGCATCGTCTGCTCCATCTGCGTGACGGTCGCGTTCACCTGCTCGATGCCCGACGACTGTTCGTCGAACGCGGTGCTGATGTCGCTCATGATCGCGTTCACGCGCTCGACGGCCGCGACGATCTCCGTCATCGCGGAGCCGGCATGCGCGACGAGGCCGCTGCCGTGTTCGACGCGCTGCGTCGAATCGCCGATCAGCTCGCGGATCTCCTTTGCCGCCGCCGCGCAGCGCTGCGCGAGCCCGCGCACCTCGGTCGCGACGACCGCGAAGCCGCGGCCCTGTTCGCCAGCGCGCGCCGCTTCGACCGCCGCGTTGAGCGCAAGGATGTTGGTCTGGAATGCGATGCTTTCGATCACGCCGACGATGCCCGCGATTTGCGCGGCACTTTGCGAGATCGCCGACATCGTATCGACGACGCGCTGCATCGCCTCGCCGCCGCGCGCCGCGATGCCGGCCGCGCCTTCGACGTAGCTGCGCGCATCGCGCGCGTTGTCGGCGTTCTGCCGCACGGTCGCCGTCAGCTGCTCCATGCTCGCGGCCGCTTGCTGCAGCGACACCGCATGCTGTTCGGTGCGCGCGGACAGATCGACGTTGCCGCTCGCGATCGTGCGCACGTCGCCGACGATCGTTTCCGTGCTCGCGCGTACCTGGCTGACCGTGTCGACGAGCCCGTCCTGCATCCGCTTCAGCGCGTTGAGCAGATAGGCCATCTCGTTGTCGCCGGCAATCGCGACCGCGCTGGTCAGATCGCCCTTCGAGATCTTGTCGAAATGATCGACCGCGAGCGCGATCGGTTCGATGATCGCCTTCGCGAGCAGACGCTGCGCGACGAAGCCGACGACCAGCGCAATCGCGGCGACCGCCGCCATCGCCCACACGATCCGGTGAAAGCGCTCGCCGGCCGCTTCGTAGCGCGCCTTCTCGCGCTCGACCTGGAACGCTTCGAGCGCGTCGATCGCCTTCTGGTATGCGGCGAACAGCTCGGGCGGCGCGGTGCGCTGCGTGTCGAGGAAATTGAACGCGTCGTCCTGATCGAGCTGCGCGAGCGCCTTCGAGAACACGCGATCGAGCAGCGCGCGGCGACTGGCCTGCAGTGCGTCGAACAGCGTCTGCTCGTGCGCGTCGCGCGCATGCAGCCGCGAATACGCGAGCAGTTCGTCGTTACTCTGCTGCAGCAGCGTGCGAAGCTGCGCGATTTCGTCCTTCGCGGGCCGGCCGGCGCTGATGATCTGCGCGACGTCGGCCATCCGCTCGCGCAGTACGAGCATGCGCTCGGAGCTGGTCTTCAGGTGCAGCAGCGACGCGGTGTCGTCGCGGTACATCGCTTCGAGCGAGTCGTTGCCGAGGTACAGGCCGCCGATGCACGCGGCGACCACGAGGACGAGCAGCAGCGTATAGCCGGCGATGGTCGCGACGAGCCCGCCGCGGATCGTGAATCGTTTTCGCATGTCGTTCCCTTGCCGGCGGCCGCACGCGGCCGATGGCGCAGAAGTGTTCCGGGTCGGAGGGACGAACGCCGCATGCAGCGCGGCGCCCGGGCTGCGAACGCGTTAACGGCACCGCGGCGGCCGCGCTTTTATCCGGACACGACGCGAATCATCACGATTGCGACAGGTTGTGCGTTTTTGGTTCAGCGCGGTTCGATCGCGTTGGCTGGTGCGAGACGTTCGGCGGCGCGGCGCGTCGCGGCGGGGCCGCCCAGTTCGTGCAGCGGCGTGCGGTGCGTCTCGCGTGCCGTCCATGCGGCGACGGCCGCGAGCGCGCTGATCGCGAGTGTTACGGTGCCGATCCGCAGTGGAATGTCGTGCGTGCCGGGCGGCGCGATCGCCGCGAACAGCGACGGCAGCAGCGCAGTCAGCGCCATGCCGACGTTCTGGCCGATCGACATCGCGGAGACGCGCGTGCGCGTCGGAAAGAGTTCCGGCATGAAGCTCGGGAACACCGCATTGAAGCCCTGATAGACGACGCCCCACATCAGCACCGACGTGAGAATCGCGGCCGCCGCGTTGCCGACGCTGATCGCATACAGATACGCATACGAGAGCAGCCCCGCGCCCAGCGAACCGACGACGACCGGAATGCGGCGGCCGATGCGGTCGGACAATCGTCCGACGAAAGGAATCAGGATCACTGCGACGACGTTGCCGACGAACGGGATCACGAGGTACGTGTCGGCATGAAAGCCGATGCCGTACGCCGGCTGCACCGCATACGCGGCGCCGAAGATCGTCGCGACCATCGCGATCACTGCGGCGGTCGCCATGACCGCGATCCGCACGATGTCGCGCCAGCTGTCGCGCAGCGCGACGCGGATCGGCGGTTCGGGCATCGCGTGTTGCGTGCCTTCGCCGATGAACGCGGGCGATTCCTGCACATGACGGCGGATCAGATAGCCGGCGGCGAGCACGAGTGCGCTGAGCAGAAACGGAATGCGCCAACCCCACGACGCGAACGCATCGGCCGGCAGCCAGTATGCGAGCGGCATGAAGATTGCCGCCGCGAGGATCTGGCCGGCCTGTGTGCCTTGCAGCGCGAAGCTTGCGTAATAGCCGCGCTTGCCGTACGGCGCCTGCTCGAGAATCATCGAGCTCGCGCCCGAGATTTCGCCGGCAACGGCAAAGCCCTGGATCAACCGCAGCAAGACGAGCGCGATCGGCGCGGCGATGCCGATCTGGCGGTAGGTCGGCAGCAGGCCGACCGCGAACGTCGAGACGCCCATCAGGAACATGCACAGCAGCAGCAGGTGCTTGCGGCCGTGCGTATCGCCGCGGCGCCCGAGCACGAAGCCGCCGATCGGCCGCGCGACATAGCCGACGCCGTACGTCGCGAGCGACGCGACGATCGCGAGCGTCGGATCGCCGTGCGGAAAGAACAGCTGCGGAAATACCATCGACGCGGCCTGCGCGTAGATGAAGAAGTCGTAGTACTCGAGCACCGAGCCGATCCAGCCGCTCGCGGTCGCGCGCCGGGTCTGCTGCATGGAGGGTGCGGCGGTTGTCGCATCGGGGTTCATCTGTCGTCTCCTGTCTTTGATATCGGTAGGTGGGCTGCGCGCAGTAGGTGGCGCCGGCGCGCGCGGCGCACGCGCTTACGCGGCGAGCGGCCTCATCATGAACGCACGTAGATCGTCGAATTGCGCGAGCGCCATTTCGGCACCGGTCTGAATTCGGCAACCGGCGCGCCGTGCAAGTGCGAGAAAGCGCGTGATGTCGGGTGTCGTGACGACGTCCGCGACGAGCGTGTCCGCACGCAGCGTCGCGAGCCGCGTTTCGGCGAGCGGCAGCACGTCGTTGCCCGGCATGCCGGCCGGCGACGCATTGACGACGAGATCGAACGCGGCGAGCGAACCGACCTGCGTGCCGGTGTCGACCGCCGGAAAACGTGCGTGCAGCAGCGCGCGCAGCCGCTGCGTGCGCGACGCGTCGAGATCGACGAGCGTAAGGGCCGCCGCGCCGTGCTCGCACAGTGCCCACGCGATCGCGCTGCCTGCGCCGCCGGCGCCGACCACCATCGCACGCGCGCCGCGCGGCGAGAAGCCGTGCTCGCGCGCGGCCTTCAGAAAACCGTCGCCGTCGAGCATGTCGCCCGCGAGCGTGCCGTCGGCTTCGCGGCGGATCACGTTCACCGATTCGAGTGCGCGCCCGCGTTCGGTGAGCGTGTCGATGCGCGCGGCGATCGCCTGCTTGTACGGCACGGTGATCACGCAACCCCGCAGATTGCGCCAGGCGCGCAGCGTCCGGACGAACGCGTCGAGCGATTCGCGCTCGAGATCGATCGGAATCATCGAGGCGTCTTCGCCGTGACGCGCAAACCATGCGTTGAAGTTCTGCGGGGATTTCACCTGCGCGATGGGGGAGCCGACGATGGCCAACAATTCGGTCGTACCGCTGATCATGAATGCACCGGAGGGGGAGGGCGAACAGCACGCATGGTGCGACCGCGGCCGGCGGGCGACAACGCCGGAATCGGCCGGTTCGAGCGATGATCGCAATTCCGATGCGATAATCGCACTCGTTTGCCGTTTCGGACCCAAACCATGCCCCAGCCGCCGATCCACGAGCGCGACCTGATCGTCGGTCTGCAGAAAGGGCTCGCGATCATCCAGCTGTTCACCGAGGAAACACCGCGGCTGAGCGTCGCCGACGTCGCGCGTCTTGCCGGGCTCACGCGAAGCGCGGCTCGGCGCTTTTTGCTGACGCTCGTGCACGACGGCTATGCGCAGACCGACAGCCGCCAATACTGGCTGACCGCGAAGACGCTGCGGATCGGCCAGGCGTATGTCGATTCGGCGCGGCTGCCGCGCATGCTGCGGCCGATCGTCGAGAAGGTCGCGAGCGAAACGCGCGAACACGTGTCGGTAGCCGTGCTCGACGGCGACGAGGTCGTACATATCGTGCGTAGCCGGATCGCCAACGTGTCGTCGATGTCGATCCGGCAGGGCTATCGGCTACCGATGTACTGCACGGGCAGCGGCCGGCTGTGGCTCGCATCGCTGCCCGACGACGAGGTCGACGCGTATCTGGCGCGCGTCGAGCGCAAGCCGCTGACGCCGTTTACGCGCACGTCGGTCGACGAGATCAAGGCGATCGTCGCGCAGATCCGGGAGCAGGGGTACGTGGAACTGGATCAGGAGTACGAGGTCGGCATGCGGATTCTCGGCGTGCCGCTGACGAATCGCGCCGGGCAGATGTGCGCGAGCCTCACGATCACGACGCAGGTGTCGTCGCTGTCGCTCGACGACATTCGCGAGCGCTGTCTGCGTTATCTGTATGAAGGGCAGGCGCTGCTTCGGCCGATTATCGACATGTGAGGGTGGAGGGCGTGTCGGGTGATGGCGCGCTTCGCAGGGTGCGATACCGCAGTGTCGGCCCTCTATTGGGCCTTGCTGCGGCATGGAGCCCGGCGTGCGCCCCAGAACCGGCAGTCGAGCCGGCGAAGCAGGGAAGGGAGACCCCCGAATTGATAGCTGGGGGGAATGACGATGTCAGCTGGGCAGAGTAGCGGACCGGATCTTGGCCTGCTACGTGCCGATCACCGGCTTTGTACAGATCGCGCTGCTATCGGCTATTACGGGCGCAACCCTGCGATGCGCTGAGCCGTGTTCGGGCAACCACCCCCTCGCCCGATAAATAGTAGGTTGCCTTTTCGGTGAAATGTAATTGAAAGGTAGTTTCGAGCACCTTTCGCCGTGTTGGAATTTGTCCTACAGTAGCGGGGCCTCGGATTGGCGGTCTGCCGGGGTAGAACCTGAGACGAGAAGAAAGGAACAAGAATGAGTTTCGCCCCGAATGGCGGTATTCCGAGCGGATTCGGAGGGAATTCGTTGGGCTCACTGAGTGCGCTCGGCGGCCTTGCCGGTCCAATTGCGTCCACAGTGGCCGGCCAAATCGGCCCGCTTGCTGGCGTCGCCGGCCATCTCGACACCGTGCAACGCGCGGTCCAGCTGGCGCAGACCGGTTTCTCGTTGATGAACAAGACGCCCGCTGCGATTGCGGATGCGCTCAACAATGCAACGGGCGGCGTCGCTCGGCTGACGCAACTGAACCGGTACGTGACGATCGAATCTCCGCTCGGGCCCGACGTGTTATTGGTCGGTGCTGCGGTCATCGACGAACACGTCAATCGCCTGCCGGAAATTCATCTCGATTTGCTGTCGCATAAGCATGATCTCACGCCGGATCATCTGATCGGCCAGCCGATCAAGCTGCGGCTCGATCACAATGCGCGGCAGTCGACACTCGAACGCATCGTAATGTCCGGCGGTGCCGACAATAACCGCTATTTCGACGGGTATGTCGCGTCGTTCGATCGCGCCGGCAATCCGGGGCGCGTAACGCAGTACCACATGACCGTGGTGCCCTGGTTCTGGTTCTTGACGCGCTCGACCGATTGCCGAATTTTCCAGAACAAGACTTCGCGCGAGATCCTCGGCGAGATTTTCCAGGATCACGGGTTCACCGACTTCGAGTTCGACATCCGGACCGCCCAGAAACCCATCGAGTACATCGTGATGTACCAGGAGTCGTATTACAACTTCTGCGCGCGATTGATGGAGCAGGAAGGGTTGATCTGGACGCACCGCTACGAGAAGGACAAACACATTCTCGTGATCGGTGATACCAACTTCGTGTTCCGCCCGATCGAAGGACTCACGACGGTTCCTTACGCGGACAGCGAAGCCAGTGAGTTCAACTGAATCGATCAGCTGCACGAAGGGCGGCGTTTTGGCGTCGGCAAGGTTACGTTCCAGGATTTCAATCATCAGAATCCGTCGTCGCCGCTGATGCTCGTACAAGCTGAGCCGCAGACGTTGCGACACGCGCGGCTCGACGCGACCGAGCGTTTCGAGCACCAGTCGCTGTATGACCACGGTGACGACGGAAATCGCTACGCGCGCATTGCGATGCAGGCGGAGGAAGCGCAGGCGCATCGATATACCGGTAGCGGCTATGCATGGAGGATGACCACCGCCGGCAGTGTGACGGTAGCCAACCATCCCGTGATGGCAAACAATCAGGAATACGCAATCCTGCACGTGCGGCATGAAGCGGTGAACGACTACACGCAGCATGCCGCGAAGATGCCGTACCGCAACTCGTTTGCGCTTCTGCCGCAAAACATTCCGTACCGCGCGCCGCGTAACACGCCGAAGCCGGTCATCCATGGAACTCAGTCGGCGATTGTTGTCGGCCCGAAAGGCGAGCAAATCCATACGAATGGCAGTTGCGTGAAGCTGCACTTCTTGTGGGATCGGCGCGGCCAGATGGATGGGTCTGACTCGATGTGGATTCGAGTGTCCCAGCCATGGGCGGGTGCGGGGTGGGGTGCAGCTGCGATTCCGCGGATCGGGCAGGAAGTTCTGGTCTCGTTCAATCAGGGCGATCCTGATAACCCGGTGATTGTGGGGCGCGTCTTCAACGGCGAGCAAGGCAATCCGTACCACGGTGCGGCTGGCCAGACGATGGGGATCAAGAGCCAGACGCACAAAGGACAGGGCTCGAACGAGTTGCGGTTTTCCGACGTGAACGGTGCTCAGGAAGTCTTTCTGCATGCGCAGAAGGATATGAAGACCGTGATCAAGGATTCCGAAACGCATACTGTCGAAGCCGGCGCGCGCACTGTTTCATTGCTCAAGGGCAGCGAAACCAAGCAGATTGCACAGGGCGGGCTGTCGGAAACCATCGCGCTGACGCGCGACACCACCGCGAACGTGATCAACACGAAGGCGATCGCTAGCAAGGCCGGCCCCGGGATGCAGAGTCACCAGGCCAGCGACGGCATGGAGTTTCGTGTCGGCGAAAGCATCGTGACGATGACGCCGGACGGCATCAAGCTGGCGCACGGACCGTCGACGATCCTCATGAACGCGAACGGGATCTATCTCGACGCGCCGGTCATCCACCTGAATCAGGGCAGTGCACAGGCGCCTGAACAAGCGCTTGCGCTTCAGTGGGCGGAAGCACAAGCGATGATTGCCGAAGGGCTGGCGAGCCCTGATCCCGCGACTCGCGCCGCCGCGGGCAAGCTGGCGAATTCCCTGAAAGCCCAGCAAATGGCGAAACTGGCTGATCACGTTTATCACCCGAACGATCCACCGCCCACCGGCTGGAAGATGGTCACCAACGATCCGGAAGCGCTCAAGGCGTTTGGCTTGAAGCCGAGCGATTTCCTGAAAGGCGGTAGCAATTTTGGGGCACAGATGTATGTTCCCGATCCCAAGGTCTTCGGCGACAGCATGAAACCTTCGATCGCGTTCAAGGGAACGCAGCAACTCTTCGGCGAAGACATGACCAACAACATGGCGCAGGGGCTTGGTGCCGATGCACCGTACTATCGTAGTGCGGTCTCCATCGGCAAGAACATCCAGGCCGCAGGTGCGTCCTCGGGCGTCGATTTCACCGGGCATTCCCTAGGCGGTGGGCTGGCCTCGGCGGCCGCAGAAGCCAGCGGTAGCTCGGCAATGACGTTCAATGCGGCTGGCCTCAATCCGGGGACAGTGGCGCAGTACGGTGGGACCGTTCAACCGACCAACATCACGGCCTATCGGGTAGATGGCGATATCTTGACCGGGCTACAGGAAGGCCGGCTCGGGCCGATTAGCGATGGCACTGCGCAGCTCATGCCCAAAGCGGTCGGTACACCCGTCACCCTCGACGGCGAAAGCATCACCACGGTTGGGCGCCACATGATGGGCGACGTAACGAACGGGATGAACCAGCAGGTCGCGAAAGACGAGTTCGACCTGGTGTCCCAATTGAATTCATCACATTGACATGCAATACAAGAAAGCGATAACCGCTGGCGCGATTGCCGTGCTCGTGGGAGCGACCTCACCGCTTTGGTGGCCCACTCAAGCTCAAGGGACGAACATGACTGGCTTCAAACGTTACGCACCGGAAGAATTCTTCTCGGGGCAGCAGCTCGCGTTGGCTCAGGCCATTCATGACGGCGACCTTAACCGCGTGCAGCAGCTCGCGCCGAAGACCGATCTGAATGCACCGGGCGCAAAAAATACGACGCTACTGTCGTATGCCGTGCAGGAGATCGTCCCGGTAAAGAACGATGCGTCAAACACGCGCTATCAGATTATCTCGGCGCTCCTCAAGAATGGTGCTGATCCGAAGGCGCCGGTCGGGGCCAACGGTGGAACGGTCGTCGATGTTGCGTTGCGCGCCGACACGCCGAATCTGCTGCGCGTGCTGCTGGACGGTGGCCTCGATCCCAACTGGCGGCCAAGCGGCGACACTCCAATGATTTTTGAAGTCGCCGAGAACAAGCTGCTGCCCCAGTTGAAGCTGCTGATCGAACATAAGGCGAATGTGAATGGCCGCGATTCGCTTGGAAAAACGGCGCTATTCGAGGCGACGATGATTCAGCAGTGGGATACCGTCGACTACTTGCTCGCGCATGGCGCTGACCCGAAGATCTCCAGCGAACTCGGCGTTTCTTACGGTTGGGTGCTGCAGAACGAACTGAAAAACCACACGACGCCCGATTCGCCGGCGCGTGCGCGCATCGACGCAATCCGCCGCAAGATTGTAGCGGCTGGTGCGCCGTGGCCGCCGGTCGATCCGAAAGCGCAACGCGCGGCCATGCGCGCGCGTGGCGAAAAGGTCGTGACACCGGCTGGCCAAACGGAATGAGCGTGTGGGCAATCGATAATCCGGCTTGCGAAGGAATCAGGCAATGACGCGTGCCTTGGAATCGCTGCCACGCGTTCGACGAGGAACCGTCCTGGGGGTATCGGTCGGGCTGTATGTCGTCTCGCTGCTGCTGCCCGCGATGTATTTCGAAAAGGAAGCCCCGCTCATCGGGATGTCCGTTCTCGCTCAGGGCTGGTGGGGGTTGCTGATGCTCAATCCTTCATGGCTCGCCAATCCGCTTTATGTGATCGCTGCGGTCCAGTTTGGCCGTGCACGATACGGACGCGCCAGCGTATTTTCCGGCGCGGCAGTCGTATGCGCACTCTGCTCACTGTTCACGACGAAGTGGTACTTCAACGAAGCCGACGCCACTCCGATCACGGGCTTCGGCATTGCTTTCTACGTCTGGCTCATCTCGCAGGTTGCGTTGTTGTTGGGCGGTTTGCGTTTGCGTCAGGACGCCGCTACCGCACCGCCCGGCAACTGAGTTTTACCAAGGCGCCTGACTCCTTTCGACTTCCCCGTTTCACGAGATTCCCCGCATGACCGATTCCGAAAACCGCATCCGGATTCACGAAGGCAGCATCGTACTGCCAGACGGTTTCGAGGATCGCACAACCAATCTGCTTGTGCCTGCCGACTTGACCACGCAGCCGAACCTCAGTGTGGCCCGCGACTGGCTCAAGGATGGAGAAACGCTCGCGCCATACATCGACCGGCAGGTCACGTTGCTCAAATCCCGTTTGCAGGGCCTTCGCTTGCTCGGTCGTCAAGCCGAGCGGCTCGGGCCTGAGGCGGACGGGATGCCTGGAGAACGCATCGACACAGCCTATCGGAACGGCGCAAAGATGGTGTTTCAACGGCAAGCCGCGTTCATCGTCGCGCCCGGGCGCGTACTTATCTTCACGGCGTCGAACGCGAAAAGCTTCAACGGCACCTTCGACACATTCTGGCACACCTGGCTCGATGGCTACCGGCCGGCTGAGCAAGCGTCGGCATGACAACAGCAAAGGACATTCATCGTGTACGAAGCCGCACGCGTCACTGATCCGATCGAGCATACCAGCGCGCTCGCGGGCTTTCTGGTCGGCGCTGTACTCGGCATCGCCCTGATCGCCGCCGTGGCATTCGCGACATTCACGTGTGGATTCGGTGTGGCGCTGCTGGCGGGTATGGCAGCAGGCATCGGTGCACAGGGGCTGCTATCGTTAGGCGAGGCGATCGGCAAGATGTTCAGCTCGCAGTCCGGCAACATCATCACCGGCTCGACGAACGTCTATGTCAACGGCAAGCCGGCGGCCTATGCGACGCTGAGCGGCGTGGCGTGCAGCAAGCACAACCCCGTTCCGCTGGTCGCGCAGGGCTCGACAAACATCTTCATCAACAATCGGCCGGCGGCTCGCAAGGACGACAAGATCACTTGCGGCGCGACGATCGGCGGTGGTTCGCACGACACCTTCTTCCACGGCGGCACCCAGACGTATCTCCCGGTCGACGATGAAGTCCCGCCGTGGCTGCGGACTGCGACCGACTGGGCCTTTGCACTTGCGGGTCTGGTCGGCGGGCTCGGTGGGCTGCTGAAGGCGGCAGGCGGTTTATCGCGCGCGGTCTTGCCGTGCGCTGCGAAGTTTATCGGTGGATACGTATTGGGCGAAGCCGTAGGTCGCTATGTTGCCGGTCCCGCGATCAACAAGGCGATCGGCGGGATGTTCGGCAACCCGGTCGACGTCACGACGGGTCGGAAGATTCTGTTGGCCGAATCAGAAATCGACTACGTCATCCCGAGCCCGATTCCGGTCGCGATCAAGCGATTCTATTCGAGCAGCCTCGACTACGTAGGCACGCTCGGCCGCGGCTGGGTGCTGCCGTGGGAACTTCGACTTCAAGCGCGAGACGGACGCCTCTGGTACACCGACGCCCAAGGGCGTGAGAGCGGATTCCCGCTATTGCGTACCGGGCAAGCGGCTTTCAGCGAGGCCGACCAGCGATACTTGACCTGCACGCCGGATGGCCGCTACATCCTGCATGACATCGGCGAGACATATTACGACTTCGGCCGATACGAGCCGGATTCCGGGCGTATTGCGTGGGTGCGCCGTATTGAGGATCAGGCTGGACAGTGGTACCAGTTCGAGCGCGACAGCCGTGGCCGCGTCACCGAGATCCAGACGTGCGGCGGCCTGCAGGCTGCGCTCGATTATGAACCGGAGCATGGCCGCCTTGGCGCGGTCACGCTCGTTCACGGTGACGAGCGCCGGGTTGCCGTTACGTACGGGTACGACGAAAACGGCCAACTCACCTCTGTGACGGATGCAAACGGCGCGATCGTGCGCCGATTCAGGTATGCCGACGGCCTGATGACGAGCCATTCCAATGCGCTGGGTTTCACGTCGAGCTACGTGTGGTCAACGATCGAAGGACAGCGGCGGGTCGTCGAGACGAACACCAGCGAGGGTGAACACTGGACTTTCGAGTACGACGTCGACGGTCGGCAAACCCGCGTTCGGCATGCTGACGGCCGTACTGCGCATTGGCGTTTCGACGCTGCGTTCCAGATCGTCGAGTACACCGACCTCGACGGTGGCTTCTATCGGATCAAGTACAACGACGCGGGTATGCCGACGATGCTCATGCTGCCGGGTGAGCGCACGGTCGAGTTTGAGTACGACGACGCCGGCCGAATCGTTGCCGAGACCGACCCGCTCGGGCGCACGACGCGTACCCGCTATGACGGTAACAGCATGCGGCCCGTCGAGATCATCGGGGCCGATGGCGGCGCCTGGCGCGCCGAATACGATCCACAAGGTCGGTTGCTGTCGACTCAGGATCCACTGGGCCGTGAGAATCGCTACGAATATCCCACGGGATTGACCGCGCTGCCGACCGCGCACATCGATGCACGCGGCGGCCGCAAAATGCTGGAGTGGAACCGCCTTGGCGAGCTGGTCGGCTACACGGACTGCTCAGGCAAGACAACGCGTGCGTTCTTCGACGCGTTCGGCCTTCCGCTCGCACGCGAGAACGCGCTCGGGCAGCGCATCTCGTATGACGTGCGTCCAACCGGTGAGCCCCGTCGGATCACCTATCCCGACGGCAGCTCGGAAACGTTCGAATACGATGCCGCCGGGCTCGTAGTGAAGCACGTCGGACTCGGCGGCCGGATTCAACAATCGCTGCGCAATGCGCGCGGGCAACTTGTCGAGGCAATTGATCCGGCTGGTCGACGGACCCGCTTTCGTTACGATCCCGAGGGGCGGCTTCGCGAGCTACAGCAGGGGCACGCGCACTACGCCTTCACGTATAGCGCCGGCGGTCGACTAGCGACCGAAACACGTCCCGATGGTGTCGAGCGGCGGTTCGGGTACGGCGAAGCCGGCGAACTGATTGCGCTGGACATCGTCGGCGCGCCGGACAGCGGTACAACCTCGAATCGACCGATCCGCACCGTCCGCTTCGAACGTGACCGGATGGGCAATCTGAAGGTCCAGCACACGCCGACCGAAGTGACCCGCTACGAGCGGGACAAGGGAGATCGGCTGCTGAAGGTGGAGCGCACGCCGACTGCCATGGGCATTGCTCTCGGCATTGCGTCGGACACCGTCGAGTTCGAGTACGACAAGGCCGGCCGCCTTGTTGCCGAGCATGGTGCGAACGGAACCGTTCAGTACACGCTCGACGCGCTGGACAACGTAATGACGCTCGAATTGCCGCACGAGCAGAAGCTGCAGATGCTGCGCTATGGCTCAGGCCACGTGCATCAAATTCGTTGCGGCGATCAGATAGTCAGCGACTTCGAGCGCGACGACCTGCATCGCGAGGTGACGCGTACGCAAGGGCGGCTGATTCAGCGTTCTGCGTATGACCCGCTCGGCCGAAAGGTCTGGCAGTCCGCCGGTTTCCACCCAGAGGCGCTGGGCCGCGGGCGCGGCCATCTGTGGCGTAACTACGGGTACGACGCCGCCGGTGAACTGATCGAAACGAGTGACAACCTGCGCGGCAGCACGCAGTACGACTACGACCCGGCAGGACAGCTGACTCGCCGCGTGAACATCTTGGACCGGCAGCTCGAGGAGTTTGCGTGGGATGCCGCCGGTAACCTGCTAGACGATGTGCAGCGCAGAAGCCGCGGATATGTCGAAGGGAACCGTCTGCGAATGTGGCAGGATCTGCGGTTCGAATATGATGCGTTCGGCAATCTGGTGGCCAAGACGCGCGGCGCGAACCGGACGCAGCGCTTCACGTACGACGGGCAGGATCGGTTGATCGCGGTGCGCACGCAGGACACGCGTGGTGTTGTGGAATCGCGCTTCGCTTACGATCCCCTCGGTCGGCGCATCGCGAAGTCCGATACGTTTTTCGACATCCGCGGAGTGAAGCAGCGCACCGAGACGAAGCGCTTCGTATGGGAGGGGCTGCGACTCGCGCAGGAGGTCCGCGAAACCGGGGTGAGCAGCTACGTGTATAGTCCAGATGCGCCTTACTCGCCTGCAGCCCGCGTCGACAAGGTGATCGCAGAAGCGCTGGCGGCCGCAGCGATCGACACCGCGAAGCGTGCAGCGCGGATCTACCACTTCCATACTGATCTGGTTGGAGCCCCGCTCGAAGTGACAGACGAGTCGGGCGAACTGGCATGGACCGGGCAATATACGGCGTGGGGCAAAGTTGAGTCGAGCAGCAAGGACATCGCCAGGATCGAGCAACCGTTGCGCTATGCCGGGCAATATGCTGACGAAGGCACCGGCCTGCACTACAACACCTTCCGCTTCTATGATCCAGACGTAGGGCGGTTCATCAATCAGGATCCGATCGGCCTGTACGGCGGCGGAAACTTATATGCCTATGGGCCAAATTCACAGCAGTGGGTCGATCCGTGGGGCTGGTGTTCGGTCAAGCTGAGCAATAACATGGAAAAGTCAGGCGTGACTCGTCCGGCCAACTCTGCCGCGCACCACATCGTCGGGGATACCGCGAAGGAAGCGGCGCCGGCGCGCGCCATCCTCTCGAAGTACGGCATTGATGTCGATTCTGAATTGAATGGCGTATTCTTGCCTAATCGGAATAATACGGACAATCTCGCCGGGATATTGCATAACGGGAAGCATCCGAATACGTATTTCCAAAAGGTAAACCAGTTGCTGCAGGATGCCGATCTGGGTGGCAAGCAAGCCGTTCTCGACCAGCTTCAGACGATAAGAGAGACGTTGCAAAATGCATCCAGAGATACTCCGTGGAAATCTGTTCTTTCTGAGTTGTGAGGGTATATGAACAATATCTATGGCTTGAGGCAGGACGACGCATTCCAAGCGTTGGTTCAGGTCGATGATGCGGGTGAAATTGGATATGACGACAGTGTCGCGATAAAGGCGACGGCGCTTTGTGGAGAGCAGTTTGACGGAAGCTTTTTGCCGCCCAAACTGTGTTGGGGAACGCCGCGCAAGAAGAAAGATTGTGATTTGCAGGCGATGCTTTCTCCGTTTCTCGTATTTAGTAAAAGAGCGTTAGATGCGTTGATGCCCTTCCTTCAAGCAAGCGGACAGATATTACCGGTTCAAGCTCCAGTGGACGGTATGAGCGGATTCCATGTTACGCGTGTGCTGGAAGGCGCTGTAGATATGGATGCGTCCAAATTCAAAGTCTACCCTCAGGCGACAGTATTCAATAAGATTGTTCTCTTGGAAAAGCGGGTGCGGGACGTTGATATGTTCCGGTTGAAAGAGAAGCCGGCGACAGTATTTGTTTCCGAGAAATTTCGAAGAGCCGTAGAGGCGAGTAATCTCAAGGGATTTGACTTTGGGGAAGTAATCTTGCAGTCAGCCGAGAGGGGCTGATCCGATGGCGCCTGCGTGGTATCTCGTGGGTGCCAACCCGATCGCTTTCATCACGGTTTTCCTACTCGCCCGCTGGCGGAACGTGCGGCTCGAGCGGGCGCGGCACAATGATCGTGTTCCGAGCGGGGTGCGCGGAACGCGACACGCGGCTCGCAATCTCACGAGCGAACACGTCGTTACGCGCCACACGGGCAGTCCTAGCTACAAAGTCATCACGTAGGTGAGATCTAGCGTCCGCTGCCCGCGAACAACAGTGCAAGTGCGTCATTCAAATACGAAGTCCTTTTTGCGAACGTGCTCGTCACCGACATACGGGCCTTGAAAATCGACATTGTCGCCGTGCCCTAGTACTTTGCCGCATTGACCGCGTTGCCCGACCCACAATTGCGCGCCGCGAATAGCAAAATCGAGCTGGCACGCATCCGCACCTACATATAACGCCTTGCTGTCGGCTCGCACGACGGCATCACCATTGAATTCCCGTCCGCTGTTCTGACCGTTCCATGAAACTGCATCGAACGTCAAACGGGCTGCGTCGGCGCGCTCGTTAACATGGAGCGTTCTCATTTCATAGAGACCGGAATCACCGGAGCTGCCGACACATTGTGTCGCGAGCGACCACGCGATCACAAGCTGATCGTCGAGTTTTGACAGCTCTGGGACGGCGCAAATAGTTCGTTCGGTCGGATGGCCGGCCCGATGGCAATTGAAGGAAGTTGCGTGTCCCGTGCTGGGAACGCAAAAGGAAACCAGTAGGGAAGCGGTTCGGAGTAGCGAGCGGTGGGCATGCACTTTCTTCATGTCGAAAAGGTCGGGAATGCCCCTGGCTCCGAATGCGCCGAGCAAGAGGGAGAACGGCACGAGCGCTGATCACGGCATCAGCCCGGCCCGTCGCTCGCGGCCGCGAGGAGCGGCACAAGGACGTCGCTGATCGGAGTCGGAATGCCGTGCATCCGGCCGCGACGCGAGATGACACCGTTGCGGATATCCCATTCCAATGGCCGGCCGGCTTCCCGGTCCGTCAGGATGGAGGTGCCCATGTCCGCAGGCGCTGCGCGGAACTTGTCGAGAATCTCTCGTGGCACCTCGTCGCCGAGTTCAGCGCCTTCGGCACGAGCCACCGCCAGGCATTCGCGCAGATAAGCTACTGCAAGTTCGGCGATGTCAGCGCGGCCGAACATGCCCGCGCGGCGGACCGTGAGCGCCATAAGACCGGCTACCGCGTTCTGCAGCAATTTGCGCCAGGCCAGAGAACTGAAGGCGGCCGTCACGTCCACGGCGCATCGCGTCCCGCGCAACGCGTCGGCCACCGTGCGGGCATCCGCCGTATCCGGCAGGCTGAGCCGCACGTCGCCTCGCAAGCGTACCGAGCCGTCCGGTTGCGCCTGCGCGGGAAACCATACGACCGCGGGAACGATCCGCCCTTGCGAACAATGGGGGGCCACCGTATCCAACTGCTCGATTCCGTTCTGCAAGACACACACCACGGTTCCCGGACCGGTCAGCGCGGCCAGCCATTCTGCGGCCGCGGCAGTTTGCGTTGCCTTGACTGACAGGAAGACAAGATCGACCGTGCGATCGATTTCCGCGGGATCCGTTCGGACCGGGCCGGGCACGACGATGAGGCGGACGCCATCGCGCAGCGTCAGCTCATCGCGGGGCGTGCGGCCACACAGTAAGGGCGTGCGGCCCGCTTCGTGCAGTGCCGCCGCGACCGTGGTGCCGATGGCGCCGGGGCCGACGACAGCGATTTCAGTACCGATTTCGGCGTTCATGAGAGGGACTCCTGTAACCGCGCATGCCGACGGATGGTTGCGCGCGTGGCAGACGGTACGTAATATATTACACATGAGCGAAGATATTGGTAATGACGTTTCAGGCGGCGAGCGACGTCTGCAGCAATGGATCGGCAGCATTCAAGCCCGCAGCGGCGATCTGGCGGCGAGCGAGGCGAAGGTGGTCGAGCTCTTGCTGAGCGACCCGCTGTTCGTCGGCGCGA
This sequence comes from Burkholderia sp. BC1, assembly GCF_052683555.1. Taxonomy (NCBI): domain Bacteria; kingdom Pseudomonadati; phylum Pseudomonadota; class Betaproteobacteria; order Burkholderiales; family Burkholderiaceae; genus Burkholderia; species Burkholderia sp. BC1. The sequence goes on along the minus strand of NZ_JBQYLP010000012.1, from coordinate 18,092 downwards.
GCACGACCGCGCAGGTCGCCGCGCGTGCCGGTGTTTCGCCGCCCACCGTCATTCGCGCCGCACGTGCACTTGGGTTCACGGGGTTCACCGAGCTGAAAATCGAGATCGCGCGTGCTCGCGGCACCGCCCGCTTTTTCGCGCCGCCTGAAGTACTCACCGCGGACGCGGGCTCGGCCGCAGTGCTGGAGACGTCCATCCGCACAGGCGTCGATGCACTGTCCGCGCTCAGCGGCGCCATCGAAATCGCCGCGCTCGACAAGGCGGTCGCGTCGATTCAGCAAGCGCGCCAGGTATTCGCGTTCGGTGCGGGCCCTTCGGTTACCGTCGCCGCCGACGCGGTCTTCCGGTTGCGGGCGGTCGGCGTGACAACCGTCGGGATTCCCGACTATCTGTCGGCGATGATCGCGGCCCGGCTTCTCGGCCCTGGCGACGTTGTCATCGCGGTCAGTTCGACCGGGCGCACGTCCTCGACCCTCGCCGTCGCGGATGCGGCATCCTCGGCCGGCGCCACGCTCGTTGCCGTCACCAATCAATACGGCACGCCGCTGGCGAACCTCGCAGACATCGCGCTGGTCGTCGGCGGCGCGCCGTTGCCGGCGCAGATGGCCGCTGCGGGCAGTCGCCTGGCGCAGCTCGTCGTGATCGACGCGTTGGTCTCCGCCCTCGCGCTGCGCGACCCGGCGCGCAGCCGCTGCGCAGAGCGCGCCGGTATCGATCTGCCCGACATCGATTGATGCAGTCCGGCACGATTGCGATCGTCCTCGCCGCGGCCGTCGCCCACGCGGTGTGGAACCTCGCCTCGAAGTACAAGCGGGAAGACACGCTGGTGTTCGTCTGGGCCTATAGCTGCGTCTCGACACTGCTTTGTGTGCCGATCGGCATCGTGCAGATCGTCAAGGGGCAGCAGACGATCGACTGGCAACTTGCGGTGGGGGCGGCCGTTTCGGCGGCGCTGCACATCGTTTACTCGCTGACCTTGCAGGCCGGTTACGATCGCGCCGAACTCGGCGTCGTATATCCGGTCGCCAGAGGGACGGGGCCGCTACTCACGATACTGTTCGCGATGCTCTTCATGGGCGAGCGGCTTACCCCGGTCGCGATGCTCGGTGCATGCCTCGTGGTTGCGGGTATTTTTGTCGTCACTGGCCATCCATTCACGCACGGGCGTGCGCCGCTCAAGGGAATGCTGTGGGGTGTCGCGACGGGTGCCGCCATTGCCGGTTACACGCTGTGGGACGGCTACTCGGTCACCACGCTGCACCTGGCGCCCGTGAGTTACTACGCCAGCACACTGCTGCTACAGAGTCTGATCATGACGCCAAATGCGCTGCGGCGAGGGCATCGAATCCGGGCCGCCTTCCGCGTCGATGCCGTGCCGATTCTCGTCGTCGCCGTGTTCTCTCCGCTGGCCTACGTCCTCGTGCTGACCGCCATGCTCTCTGCGCCGCTGGCGCTCGTCGCGCCCTTGCGCGAATCGTCCATCATCATCGGCTCGCTTCTCGCGTACTGGCTCTTTGGCGAAGATCATCTGGCGCGCCGCATCGCCGGCGCCGTCGTCGTGCTGGCCGGGATCGCCGCGATCAGTCTTTGACGTCTGGGAGCAACAGCGCTGCACTCGCTTCGCCGGCACATGAGCGACGAGCGGGGCGCACGATCGCACGGAAGCGGCGTTTCGAACAGATCCGAACCCGAACCCGATCTCGATCGCACGTTTCAGCGCGCGTTCATCAGCCAATCCCGAAACGCCGCCAACGACGGCAACGATTCGTTCTCCGGCGGATACACGAGGTAGTAGCTGCGCCGGCTCGTGATCGCGTCGCCGATCGACACCAGTTCGTTGCGGCTCAGCTCGTCCTCGACGAGCACTTTCGGCACGAGCCCGATCCCCATGCCGGCACGCACGGCCTGAATCAGGTGCGACGTCAGTTCGAAGCTCGGGCCGATCCGCATCTGGCGGTGGTCGAGCCGGTAGTGCGCAAACCATTCCGCCCATGCGTGCTGATTGCTCGTCACGCCGAGCAGCGTCTGCCGAGCGGCCCACGCAGGGGCGCGCTCGCCGTTTGCGTCGGGCGGCGCGTCGGGGCTCGCGATCGCGATCAGAAACTCGTTGTATAGCCGGTGCGCATGCAGGCCCGGCCAGTCGCCGGTGCCGACCGCGATCGCCGCGTCGAGATCGTCGACGTGGAAATCGATGTTGCCGATCCGCGAATGCAGATGCACGGTCACGCCCGGATGCGCGGCATAGAAGTCGTGCAGATGCGGGAGCAGCCATTTCGAGCCGAACGTCGGCAGCGTCGCGAGCCGCAGCGTGCCGGCGCCCGCCTGATGCGACATCGCCTGCAGCGTCGCGCCGCGAATGCGGCCGAGCGCGCCGCCGACCTCGGCGAAGTAGCGGCGGCCGACGTCGGTCAGCTTCACCGAGCGGCCTTCGCGCCGGAACAGCGGCACGCCGAGCTGATCCTCGAGCGTCTGGATCTGCCGGCTGATCGCGCTCTGGCTCAGCGACAGCTCGTCGGCCGCGCGCGTGTAGCTCTCATGACGCGCGGCGGCCTCGAAGACGAGCAGCAACGACATGGACGGAGTCAGACGCCGGTAATTCATGAGTTTTATGCAAGTGTCGACGGACAAGAATACGTTTGTTTGCTGCCATTACCCGAACGATACTGGAAACCCCGGTCGCGCGGAAACTTGCTCAAAATTCATGATTCGGCGGCGGCCGCGGACCGATTCATTCTCTTGACCCTGTTCCTCCGATGCCGATCGCTCCGTTGCCCCGTCCCGCCACCCCGACCGCCACCGCCTATCGCGATTTTCTCGATGCGCTGCGGGCGGCCGGCTTTGCCGGCGAGATCCGCGCGGACTACGCGAACCGCACCGTGCAGGCGACCGACAACTCGATCTACCAGCGCCTGCCGCAGGCGGTCGTGTGCCCGGCCGACGTAGGCGACGTCGAACGGCTCGCGCGGCTGCTCGCGCAGCCGGCGCATCGCGACATCGTCGTCGCGCCGCGCGGCGGCGGCACCGGCACGAACGGACAGTCGTTGACCGACGGGCTCGTCGTCGATCTGTCGCGCAACCTGAACCGGATTCTCGAGATCGATGTCGAGCGGCGCCGGGTGCGTGTGCAGGCGGGCGTCGTCAAGGATCAGCTGAATGCGGCGCTGAAGCCGCACGGACTGTTTTTCGCGCCGGAGCTGTCGACGTCGAACCGCGCGACGATCGGCGGGATGATCAACACCGATGCGAGCGGGCAGGGCAGCTGCAGCTACGGCAAGACGCGCGATCACGTGCTCGCGCTCGATTTCGTGCTGCCGGGCGGCGAGCGGCTGCATAGCACCGCGCTGTCCGAGGACGAGCTGGCGCGCCGCTGCGCGCGGCAGGACCGGATCGGCGAGGTCTATCGCACCGCGCGCCGGATCAGCGACGACCACGCCGCGCTGATCGACGCGAAGTTCCCGAAGCTGAACCGCTGCCTGACCGGCTACGATCTCGCGCACCTGCGCGAGCCCGACGGCCGCTTCAACCTCAACAGCGTGCTGTGCGGTGCGGAAGGCTCGCTCGGCTTCGTCGTCGAGGCGACGCTCAACGTGCTGCCGATTCCGAAGTATTCGGTGCTCGTCAACGTGCGCTACGCGGGCTTCATGGAGGCGCTGCGCGATGCGCGCGCACTGCTCGAGCTCAAGCCGCTGTCGATCGAAACGGTCGACTCGACGGTGCTGATGCTCGCCATGAAGGATTTCGTGTGGAGCAGCGTCGCCGACTATTTTCCGCAGGACGACCGGCGCCCGACGCTCGGCATCAACCTGATCGAGTTCAGCGGCGACGATGCCGACGAGGTCGACGCGCGCGTACGCGCGTTCGGCGAGCATCTGCGCGCCGACACGACGGTCGAGCGCCTCGGCCATACGATCGCGGCCGGCGACGATGCGGTGAAGCGCGTCTACGCGATGCGCAAGCGCGCGGTCGGGCTGCTCGGCAACGTGCAGGGCGAAGCGCGCCCGCAGCCGTTCGTCGAGGACACGGCCGTGCCGCCCGAGCATCTCGCCGCGTATATCGCCGAATTCCGCGCGCTGCTCGACGGCTACGGGCTGCGGTACGGGATGTTCGGCCACGTCGATGCGGGCGTGCTGCACGTGCGCCCGGCGCTCGACATGAAGGACCCGAAGCAGGCCGCGCTGGTGCGGCCCGTGTCGGATGCGGTAGCCGCGCTCACGCAGCGGCATGGCGGGCTGCTGTGGGGCGAGCACGGCAAGGGCGTGCGTTCCGAATATGCGCCGGCGTTCTTCGGCGAACTGTATCCGGCGCTGCAGCAGCTGAAAGCTGCGTTCGATCCGCACAACCAGTTCAATCCGGGCAAGATCGCGACGCCGCCTCAGCCCGCGATGCGGCTGCTGAAGATCGACGAAGTGCCGACGCGCGGCGAGCACGACCGGCGGATCGACGAACGCGTGTGGCAAAGCTACGGCACCGCGATGCACTGCAACGGCAACGGCGCGTGCTACAACTTCGATCCGGACGACGCGATGTGCCCGTCATGGAAGGCGACGCGCGAACGCGTGCATTCGCCGAAGGGGCGCGCGTCGCTGATGCGGGAATGGTTGCGTCTGCAAGGAGAAGCGGGCGCCGACGTGCTCGCCGCCGCACGCGAGCGGCAGCCGTGGCTGCGCGGTTTCGTCGACCGCTGGCGCAACACGCGCGCCGCACGTCGCGGCGCAGCGGACTTTTCGCACGACGTGTACGACGCAATGGCCGGATGCCTCGCGTGCAAGTCCTGCGCGGGGCAGTGTCCGGTCAAGGTCAGCGTGCCGGAGTTCCGTTCGCGCTTTCTCGAGCTTTATCACCAGCGCTACTTGCGGCCGCTGCGCGACTACCTGATCGGCTCGCTCGAATTCACGGTGCCGTGGTTCGCGCGCGTGCCGGCGCTATACAACGGACTGATGCGTGCGGGCTGGGTGCGCACGCTGTTCGAACGGCACGTCGGCATGGTCGACAGCCCGTTGCTGAGCCGCTTCGATCTCGCGGCCGTCATTCGGCAGTGGGACGTGCGGCCGGCCGATCCGCATGCGCTCGCCGCGCTGACCGACGCGCAGCGCGCGCGCAGCGTCGTGATCGTGCAGGACACGTTTACGCGCTATTTCGACACCGAACAGCTGGCGACGCTGATCGAACTGGCCGCGCGGCTCGGCTTTCACGTGTGGCTTGCGCCGCTCGCGCCGAACGGCAAGGCGCTGCACGTGCAGGGCTTTCTGCGCGCATTCGAGCGGGCCGCGATCCGCAACGCGACGCAGCTGGCTGCGCTCGCGCGTGCGGGCGTCGCGCTCGTCGGCGTCGATCCCGCCATCACGCTCACGTATCGGCAGGAATACCGCAAGGTGCCGGGGCTGCACGACGTGCCGCCGGTCGCGCTGCCGCAGGAGTGGCTGCTCGATGTGCTGCCCGATGTGAAGGGCAATACGCAGGCCGACACGCAGGCCGGCGACGCGGCACGCGCGTATCGGCTGCTGCCGCATTGCACCGAGAAGACCAATGCACCGGACAGCGGCAAGCAATGGGCGCAGGTATTCGCGCGCCGCGGCTTGCGTCTGCAGGTTCAGCCTGCGGGATGCTGCGGGATGTCGGGCACGTATGGACACGAGGCGCGCAACGTCGATACGTCGCGGACGATCTATGCGCAGTCGTGGGCCGCGCACGTCGATGCGCCGGAGCCGGCCGGCGAAGCGCTGGCGACCGGCTATTCGTGCCGCAGTCAGGTCAAGCGCATGTCCGCGCGGCAGCTGCGGCATCCGCTGCAGGTGCTGCTCGATCAGGTGCGGGCGGCGCAGTGAATCGCGGCTTCGGCGACGTGCAGGCGCGCAACGTCGCGGCGATGGAGAAGATGCGGGCGCGGTTGCCGCAGCGAACTCGGGCGGCCGCACAGGCGGCTGTGGTGGCACGACAGGGCGGGGCGGCGAGGGGCGATCGAGCAATCGCGAACGCCGCATGTGAAGCGCGCATCGAGCGACGTGCCGTTTATCGTGAAGTCGCGCGTGCGCGCATGCGAGCGATTCGAACGGATAGTCTCGCCGCGCGGCGGCGTGCCGTTCGCGATCGCCGGTTGACGCGCTTTACGACTGGTCGTCGCCGCGCTTTGCGGTACGCGGATGGGCCGTTGCGGGAAACGCCCCGACGCCGCGCGGCCGTTTCGGCTCGATCCGCGTCTGCCGGATCACGCGGCGGAAGTCGATCTCATGCGCGGCCAGCGCGCCGATCAGCGTTGCGATCACGGCGAGATGCGACGGCACCGTGCCCTTGCTCGAATAGTTCGTGATCGAGCTTTCGTTCATCCGGATCAGGCGCGCGAACTCGCGCGCGGTCAATTGCGCCTTCTTCAACTCCTGCTGAAAGTCGGCATACGCCATCGCACACATGATTGCTGTCCTCCGTCAAGCAAAGCCGGCTCGCGCGGCGCCGGCGCCGACGGGCGACGACACCCGTCGGGCCGGCGTTGCGGCCGTTACATCCGGACCTGATCGAGGAAGGTCTTCTTGCCGCCCTTGTAGCCGTAGATCGAAATGATCCCGTGCGTCAGGTCGCCCTTCGAATCGAACGTCGTCGTGCCGATCACGCCTTCGTACTTGGTCGCCGGCATCGCGGCCAGGATCTTCGCGGGGTCGGTCGAGTTCGCGCGCTTCATCGCGTCGACGACGATGTACACGGCGTCGTACGCGAACGGCGCATCGAACTTGATGCCCTGGTTGAAGCGCTTCTGATACTTCGCGACGAACGCGGCGCCGCCCGGCATCTTCTCGATGGCCGCGCCGGCCTGCGAGCAGAGCACGTTGTCGGCCGCGGGGCCGGCGAGCTGCGCGAGCTGGTCGGTGCAGACGCCGTCGCCCGACAGGATCTTCGCGCGCAGGCCGAGCTGCTTCGCCTGCTTCGCGAGCGGGCCGCCGGTGGCGTCCATGCCGCCGTACATGATCGCGTCGGGGTTTTCGCCCTTGATCTTCGTCAGGATCGCGCGGAAGTCGACCGCCTTGTCGTTCGTCGCGTCGTGCGACAGCACCTTCAGGCCGAGCGCCTTCGCCTTCTTCTCGAACTCATTCGCGAGACCCTGGCCGTACGCGGTCGAATCGTCGACGACGGCCACCGTCTTCACGCCGTTCGACTGCGCGTAGCTTGCGAGCGCCGGGCCTTGCTGCGCGTCGGTCGCGACCACGCGATACGTCGTCTTGAAGCCCTGCTGCGTGTAGGTCGGGTTCGTCGCCGACGGCGAAATCTGCACGATGCCCGCGTCGCTGTAGATCTTCGAGGCGGGGATCGACGTGCCCGAGTTCAGATGGCCGATCACGGCGACGACCTTGTCGTCGACGAGCTTCTGCGCAACCTGTGTCGCCTGACGCGGGTCGGCCGCGTCGTCCTGCGGGTCGAACTGCAGCGTGATTTTCTGGCCGCCGATCGTCAGCCCCTTCGCGTTGATTTCCTCGACCGCGAGGCGCGCGCCGTTCTCGTTGTCCTTGCCGAGGTGTGCGATGCCGCCCGTCGTCGGTTCAACGCTGCCGATCTTGACGACCTGATCGGCCAGTGCGCCCGACGCCGCGCCGAATGCGGCGACGGCGAGTGCGGCCGTGATCAGGGGTTTGCAGCGCATGCCGACAATGCTTCGTTCCATCAGCCATCTCCATATCGATTGATATTTCTATTGACGTCCGGCGTGCCGGTCGCCTTGTGGGCGGCCGATGACCGGACGAGTCTCCGTCACCCTTGAAGGGTTCGTTTGCCTGGCGCCGGCGGCCGCGCGCGCATGCGAGCGTCGAGCGCGGCGTATTCGCCTGACGAAAAGCAAGGTGTGAATATAGCCGAACCGCTGTCGGTTCGCTTGCGGTTCGCTTCGGCTTCGGCGATGTCGGTCGCTGTCGTCGACTGAAGGATTATTCGGCCGCGTACGACGCGCTGGCCATGGACAGTCTGGTGCTGTCGGTACGGAACTGTTCGGTCGTTTTGGCGGCACACTTTCCGTCGATGTCATCGGCAGGCCGACGACCGGATCGCGACAGTCGGCGCGTTGACGCAACTAACGGTCAAGTTCGCCGGCCTCCGCCAGTGACGGGCCGCACACGCGGCTCACGCGATGGGGCGCCTTGTTTTCGAGCGAGCAAAAAAACGGGCGCACACCGCAGTGCGCGCCCGTCGCGACGCTTGCCGATACGCCGCTATCGCGGCGGCGCGCAGCGGTCAGAACTTGTGCCGGATCCCGACGATCGCCAGTTCCTGCGTATCGGTACCGGAATTGACGCCGTACGACCCGACCGACGCGGTCGCGTTCACGCGCGCGCCGTTCGCGTCGAGCGTATGGCCGCTCGCCTTCTGATAGCCGAACAGCGCATACAGATCGGTGCGTTTCGACAGCGCGTAGTCGGCCCCGACGTTGACCTGGTTGTAATGCGCGGAGGTCGGCCCCGTCAGCGACGTGTAGTTGTAGCCGACGCCCGCGCGCAATGCCGGCGAGAACTGCCAGTTGAAGAACGCGGAGCCGTTGTTGAACTTCGCGGTCTGGCGGAACGCCGACAGCGTGTCGGCGCCGTATTGCGTATTCGAATACGCGATGCCGAACGTCGCCGGCCCGGCCACGTACTGGCCGGCCACGCGCACGATCTGAATCGACTTCGCGCTCGAGAAGCCCTGATTGATCACGGTGTTGAACAGCGTGTCCGAACTGCTCGTCCACGAGCGGATGCCGTTTGCGGTCGTCGTGCCGCCGTTCGCGAAGAAGTAACCGGCGCCGAGCGACAGCGGGCCGTTCGCATAGCCGAGCGCGAAGCTGTACGTGCGGCCGCTGCCCGTCGCACCGGCGACGCCGCCGAAGCCGTACAGCGCTTCGGCCTGGAAGCCGGCGATCAGCGGACTCGTGTATTTCACCGAATTGCTCACGCGCAGGCTGTTGTCGTAGTTGTCGAGATCGCCGGGCGTCGCGAACACGCCGCCGAAGTAGTTGTCCTCCGTGAGCCCCTGCACGAGATCGACGACCGGATCGTACTGGCGGCCGAGCGTCACGGTGCCGTACGTGCCGCTCGACAGGCCGACGATCGCCTTGCGGCCGAACTCCCGCTGGCCCTGGCCGAGCGCGCCGGTACCGATGTTGAAGCCGTTCTCGAGCTGGAACAGCGCGGCGAGCCCGCCGCCGAGATCCTCGGTGCCGCGCAGCCCCCAGCGGCTGCCGGACAGGTTGCCGCTGCTGAACTTGACGAGATTCGACGCGTTGCTGCCGTTCGCGTTCTGCGCGTTGTGCACGTACGCGATGCCGGCATCGACGATCCCGTACAGCGTGACGCTGCTTTGCGCGTGCGCGCCGGCCGCGTAGAGCGATGCCGGCAGGGCGAGCAAGGCGAGTGACCTGATGCGTTTCATGACTGGATTCCCCCGTTGGTCGTTAGGTCTGACGATTCGGGGTGAACGATACGGATAGATGCATCGTCGAGGGAACCAATAAATTGTCGGAACGTTATGAGGTGCCGCGGTGTACGCGCGATCGACTCCGATGCAACGGCGTTACGCGAGGCGATGCGGGTGTCGCGACGATCGGTCGGGCTTGCGGGTTCAAGGACGATTGCAGTTGCGGTCGCAGTCGCAGCCGCGCACGCATGCATGACGTCGCGCGACCGGTGGGCGTCGGACGCGCTCGCTATCGCGCGACTGCTTCGGGTCCGCCGTCTCGCCGAGTAACCCGCCGCTCTGATGCGCCCACAGCGCTCCCGCACCGTGTTCGCGCCTTCACGCCGCGCCCGAACGGCCATGCCGATGCGATCGCGTTGCCGCCGTACGAAGGTCGAAATCGACGCGCTCGGCGTGTTGCGAAATCCCGTCGCAAAAGTGAGGGTGACCGGCTGATGCGGTAAAGCGAGGCGCGGTCGCTCGCTGGGGAGGATCGCACGGCATGCGCACGCCCGCGAATGCCCGCACATTTGTCGCTCCTTCTTCAGTCGCCGCCTGCTCCACGGCAGGCGCTTCTGCCTCGAAACGATCGCATCCCGGGCGCCGCGAGCGGCATGCCGATGTCTATGAGGGATTCCCCCGTAGGCGCCCGTTTCAATCCCGCATGCGTTCGCACAGCGCTTCTCCACCGGCCTGCGCGCCCGCCACGCCGATTATTTGCATTTCGCGAATGGCGCGTTCGCCGGTTGTTCCATACCCAATCCGCATCCGCACACCTATCGTTCGGGCGTCGGCGGGCTGAATTCGACGCCTCCGGCCGGCAGGCGAGCGCCATTTCCGCGCGGCTCGCGTCGCATCGCACGCAAAGACAACGGACCTGGCTCATGCACGAACGCCGCGCCTCGCGCGGGCTGACCAGCTTCACGGAGACAGACATGAAAGCAAACAAGTGGGATACCGCGTACGAGTGGAAGGCGGTTACGCTGCTGGCGCTCGGTTTCGGGCTGGTCGGCCTCGACCGCTGGCTCATCGCGCCGCTGTTCCCCTCGATCATGAAGGACCTCGACCTCACGGCGCAGGACGTCGGCAACTGCATCGGCGTACTCGGCCTGTCGTGGGGCATCTTCGCCGCGCTGATGGGCGGCATCTCGGACAAGGTCGGTCGCCGCAAGGTCCTGATTCCCGCGATCGTCGCGTTCTCGCTGCTGTCCGGCTTCTCGGGGCTCGCGAGCGGGCGCTCGGGCTGATCGCGATTCGCGGGCTGATGGGCGTCGCCGAAGGCTCGTTCTGCCCGACCAGCTTCGCGGCGACGGCCGACGCGTCGCATCCGCGGCGGCGCGGCTTGAACCTCGGGCTACAGCAGAGCGGCTTCGCGCTGTTCGGGCTCGCGCTGTCGCCGATCATCGCGACGCAGCTGCTCGAATTCGTGTCGTGGCGCTGGGTATTCGCGCTCGTCGCGGTGCCCGGTCTGGTCCTCGGCGCCGTCATGTTCTTCGTGATCCGCGAACCGGAACGCGCGAAGGCAGTCGAGTTGGAGCACGCGCCGGCGTCGCTCGGCCATGTGCTGAAGAGCCGCAACATCCTCGTCGCAATGGCCGCATTGTGTTGCGCGATGACCGGCGTGTTCGTGCTCGGCGCGCTGCTGCCGCTGTACCTGACGGACTACCTGTCGCTGGGCACGCAGAAGATGGGGCTTGTCGTATCGGCAATCGGTTTCGGCGGCTTTTTCGGGCAGTTCGGGTTGCCGGGGCTGTCGGACCTGGTGGGGCGCCGCGTCGCGAGCATCGTCGGCTTCGCCGGCACGGCCGTGATGCTCTACCTCTTCCGCGGCCTCGGCCCGCAGCCCGTCATGCTGTTCATCGTCCTGTTCGTCGCCTCGTTCTTCACGCTCGGGCTGGTGTCGCTGCTGTCGGGGCCGGTTGCAACCGAAGCCGCGCCGGTGGGCCTCGTGTCGACGTCGATCGGCGTGGTGGTCGGCTGCGGCGAAATCTTCGGCGGCGGCATCGCGCCGGCGATGGGCGGCTACGTCGCCGCGCACTTCGGGATCCAGAACATCCTGTGGCTGCCGATGGGCGCGGTGCTGCTCGGCATCGTGGTCAGTACGCTGATGCGGGAAACCGCGCCGGCCGTGCTGCAGCGCCGCGTCGGCGTGCAGCCGGAGCTGACGGCCGGCAAGCAGCAGTAACGTGCCGGAGGCGGCCGGCGCGATTGACACCCGTCAGGCGACAGAGTGACGCCTTTCGCATGATCGAACCGGCCGGCAGCTCCGGTTAGACTGGTGCTTTCGCTTGCAGCAAGGGCGCGGTATGGACCGGTTTCTGAGCATCGAGGCATTCGTCAGGGTCGCGGAGGCGAGCAGCTTCGCCGAAGCGGCCCGTCAGCTTGGGGTCACGAGTTCGGTCGTGACGAACCGTATCCAGCAACTGGAGAAGTTCGTCAACGCGCCGCTGTTCCATCGAAGCACGCGGCACGTTCGCTTATCCGAAGTGGGCGAGACCTTCTACCGCGAATGCGCGGAGGTCGTCGGCCGCGTGAACGAGCTGACCGACCAGATGCGCGAGCTGCGCGCGACACCGACCGGGCGGCTGCGCATCCAGATGCTGCCCGGCTTCGCGCTCGATCACTTCGGCGTGCCGCTCGCCGAATTCAATCGCCGCTATCCGGGCATCCAGCTCGACGTCATCGTCAACGATCGGGTCGTGGACCCGGTCGAAGAAGGGTTCGACATCGCATTCCAGATCTTCCCGCCGATTTCCGACTCGCTGATCGAGCGGCGACTGTTCGTCGTGCGGCGCCTGTTCTGCGCGTCGCCCGCGTACCTCGAAACGCATGGTGCGCCACAGCATCCGCGCGAATTGCTGCAGCACACCACCGCGCTGTATTCGGGTTATCCATCACGCAATCGCTGGACGCTCACGCGCGGCGACGAAGTCGTCGAAATGGAGCTGCCCGGCATGATCCGCTCGAACTCCGTGCATCTGCTGCGCGAGTACGCACTCACGGGCGGCGGTGTCGTGTGCCTCCCGACGCTGGTCGCGAGCGATGCACTCGTCGCGGGCCGCCTGGTGCCGATTCTGACCGATTTCCAGATCGCGCCGCTGAGCTTCGCGGCCGTTTATCCCGCAACGCAGCGACAGGCGTTGAAGGTCAAGGCGCTCGTCGAATTCCTCGCCGAATACATCGGTGACGAATCGCCGTGGGACCGCCCGCTGCTGGAACGCGGCTGGGTTCGCTGAACGGCGCGATTATTCGCGAATCGCAAATGCCGTAGTCGCGGTCCGTTGCCTTGTTGAGGGGCGCCCTTGCCCCTAGAGTTGAATCCAACAAGCGGTTCAACTCAGGAGACAGCAATGACCGACACGGCACGTCACACCGTTTTTGGTTCGCTCGACAGCTACACGCGGGGCGAGATCGAAATCACCAGCGGCAGCGCGAAACACTACGCGTTTTCGAACATCTTCGACATCGCATCGAAGTCGGCGCCCTACGAGAAAGTGGTTGCCGGCAAGAACCTTGAATACGTGATCGAGGTGCTGCGGACCGAGGGCGAGTCGCCGTGGTTTGCTTGCGCGCACGACGAGTTTGCGATCCAGATGGACGGCGAAGTCCGCATCGAATTCATCAAGCTCGACAGCCCGCCCACCACGGGCCGCGGCACCGTGAGCGCCGGCATCCGGCCGGCGGGCCGCGAGATGGGCTACGTGGTGCTGCGCAAGGGGCATCAGGCATTGCTGCCGGCGGGCTGCGCGTATCGGTTCATCACGAGCAAGCCCGGCGTCGCGCTCGTGCAGACCGTGCTCGGCGAGCTGTCCGTCGAGAAGTGGGCCGAGATCTGCGTGCACTGATCCGCCCGCTCGACACCATTCAACTATTCCTGGAGACATCTCATGGCCACGCTCGAGACCCTCGATCTTTCCGCAGGCTTTGCCGCCGATCTGGTGCAGGCGACGCAAGCCGATGCCGTCACCGGTTACCGCCGCTTCCAGCTCGGCGAATTCGCGTTCCAGCGCGACGAGTACTTCGTGAAGATCAGCTGGCCCGCGAAAGGCCAGACCCGCACGCACGCGATACCCGCCGACGCCTTCCTGCGCGCGATGATGCGCGACGTCGCGTGGGGCTTCTTCTACGGCTGGGTGAATTTCGATCACGTGTTCGGCACGCGCAATCACTACGGCAAGGTCGACGTCTATGCGGGAACGTTCAACGGCATCCTGAAGGAAGCCGGTGTCGACTACACGGAGACGTTCGAGACGCCGACGATCATGGCGACGTTCAAGGCGATGCTGCACGACTGGACCAACGAAGGCTTCGATCCATTCGCGGCGCCGGAGGAGACGGGCAGCGCATTCGGCCGCAAGCACGGCGAAAACGATTCGGCGATCGAACGCACGCGCATCGCGACGCGCCGCATGCCGGGCCTCGAAGGCGACTCGCCGCTGCGCGAGGCGCTGCCGGTCAACCGTGCGTTTCTCGACGTCGATCAGGACGAGCCGGAGGTGCACGTGGAGCCCGGATTCGAAGGTGAGCTGCACGCGTTCAACCTGTTCAAGTACCTGTCGCGCTCCGACGTGACGTGGAATCCGTCTGTGACATCCGTGTGCGGGCGCAGCCTGTTCTGCCCGACGACGGAGGAATACATCCTGCCGGTGTTCCATGGCAACGACCGGGTCGAATGGTTCCTGCAACTGTCGGACGAAATCGTGTGGGACATCGGCGACAAGAACACCGGTGCGCCGCGTGCGCGGATCACGATGCGCGCCGGCGACATCTGCGCGATGCCGGCCGACATCCGGCATCAGGGCTACTCGACGAAGCGCTCGATGCTGCTGGTCTGGGAAAACGCGACGTCGGACCTGCCGCAGCGATACGAAAGCGGCGAGCTGGCGCCGTATCCGATCGAGTTCTGAGCCGCGCTCGCGCAACCAATCGAGGACGATTCATGCAAACCCAACTTTTCATCGACGGGCGCTTCGTCGACGCCGTCGACCGCGGCACGATCGACGTGCTCAATCCGCACGACGGCTCGCTGATCGCGAAGATCGCCGCCGCCACCGCCGTCGACGTGGACGCGGCGGTCGAAGCCGCGACGCGCGCGTTTCCGACATGGTCGGCGCTGGCGGCGGCCGACCGCGGCCGGCTGCTGCTGCGTCTGGCCGATGCGATCGAGGCGAATGCCGAGGAACTCGCCCAGCTCGAATCGCTCGACACCGGACACCCGATCCGCGATTCGCGGGCGCTCGACGTGCCGCGCACGGCGGCGTGCTTCCGCTACTTCGGCGGGATGGCCGACAAGCTGCAAGGCTCGGTGATCCCGGTCGAACCGGGCTTTCTCAACTATGTGCAGCGCGCGCCGATCGGCGTAGTCGGCCAGATCGTGCCGTGGAATTTCCCGCTGATGTTCACGAGCTGGAAGATGGGCCCGGCGCTGGCCGCCGGCAACACGGTCGTGCTGAAGCCGTCGGAGATCACGCCGCTGTCGACGCTGCGCATCGTCGAGTTGATGGCCGAGGTCGGCTTTCCGGCCGGCGTCGTCAATATCGTGCCCGGCTATGGACACACGGCCGGCCAGCGTCTTGCCGAACACCCTGGGGTCGGCAAGATCGCGTTCACCGGTTCGACGGCGACGGGGCGCCGGATCGTCGAGGCATCGCAGGGCAACCTGAAGCGCGTGCAACTCGAACTGGGCGGCAAGGGCGCGAACATCGTATTCGACGACGCGAACCTCGATGCCGCGATCAACGGCGCCGCGTGGGCGATCTTCCACAACCAGGGGCAGGCTTGCATCGCCGGTTCGCGTCTGATCCTGCACGAACGTATCGCGGACGAATTCCTCGAGCGCTTCGTGTCGCTGGCTTCGTCGATCCGCATCGGCAATCCGCTGGACCCGGACACCGAGATGGGTCCGCTGACGTCGAAGCAGCACCTCGATCGCGTGCTGTCGTTCGTCGACGTCGCGCGCGAGCAGGGCGGCCGCGTGCTCGCCGGCGGCAGCGCGCCGCAGGATGCCGCACTCGCCGACGGTTACTACGTGCGTCCGACCGTCATCGAAGCGAAGAGCGCGGCCGATCGCATCGCGCAGGAGGAAGTGTTCGGTCCGTTCGTCACGGTGCTGCGCTTCGGCAGCGACGAGGAAGCGCTGTCGATTGCCAACGCGACCGAATACGGGCTCGGCAGCGGCTTGTGGACCAACGACCTGTCCCGCGCGCACCGGATGGCATCGAAGATCGACGCGGGGATGTGCTGGATCAACTGCTACAAGCGCGTCAACCCGGGCAGCCCGTTCGGCGGCATCGGCAAGTCGGGCTACGGCCGCGAGATGGGCTTCGAGGCGATGCACGACTACACGGAAGCGCGCTCGGTGTGGGTCAACGTCGACGGCAACGTGCCGCCGCACTTCAAGCGTTGAGGTCGCGATGGAGCGCTTCGTCTACCAGGGAACGCCTTCGCGCGTCGTATTCGAATGGGGCGCGCTCGAACGGCTGCCGGACGAGCTGAATGCACTCGGCGTGCAGCGGGCGCTGATCCTGTCGACGCCCGAGCAGCAGCCGCTCGCGGAGCGCGTGAGCCGCGTACTGGGCGAGCGCGCGGCCGGCGTGTGTGCGCAGGCCGTGATGCACGTGCCGGTCGAAGTGGCACGCGCGGCATGCGAGATGGCCGTCGAACTCGGCGCGGACTGTTGCGTCGCGATCGGCGGCGGTTCGACCATCGGGCTCGGCAAGGCGATCGCACTCGAATCGTCGCTGCCGATCGTCGCCGTGCCGACGACCTACGCGGGCTCGGAGATGACGCCGATTCACGGGCTCACCGAAGGCCGCTTGAAGCGCACCGGGCGCGACCCGCGCGTGCTGCCGCGCACGGTGCTTTACGACCCGTCGCTGACGCTGTCGTTGCCGCCGGGGATCTCGGCGGCGTCCGGCGTCAACGCGATGGCGCACGCGGTCGAGGCGCTCTATGCCGACGATGCGAACCCGGTCATCAGTCTGATGGCGGAGGAATCGATACGCGCGCTCGGCGAAGCATTGCCGGCGATCGTACGCGCGCCCGACGATCGCGAGATGCGCAGCCGCGCGCTGTATGGCGCTTGGCTCGCCGGCACGTGCCTGGGGGCGGTCGGCATGGCGTTGCATCACAAGCTCTGCCATACGCTCGGCGGCACCTTCAACCTGCCGCACGCGCAGACGCATGCCGCGATGTTGCCGCATACCGCGCACTACAACCATGCGGCGGCGCCCGAGGCGCTGCGACGTGTCGCGCGGGCGCTGGGCGGTAGCGACGCCGCCGACGCCGGCCAGCTGTTGTTCGAACTGAACCGGCAGCTCGGGCTGCAGGCGGCGCTCGGCGATCTCGGGATGCCGGAGGCGGGCCTCGACGAAGCCGCCGACCTGGCATGCCGGAATCCGTATGCGAACCCGCGGCCGATCGAACGTGCGCCGATCCGCGCGTTGCTTCAGCATGCATGGGAAGGGCGCGCGCCGCGGTGAGCGGCGGTCCGCGTCAAAGGAGACGAACGTGACGAATGATCATGACGACGGCGATACGCGGTTGACCGAGCAGGTCGTCGCCAGCTTCGACGGCGCGCCGAACCCGCGCGTGCGCATGCTGATGCAGAGCCTCGTGCGGCACCTGCATGCGTTCGTCCGCGAAACCGAGCTGACCGAAGCCGAGTGGATGGCCGCGATTCGCTTCCTGACCGAAACCGGGCAGATGTGCGACGACGTCGTGCGGCAGGAGTTCATCCTGCTGTCCGACACGCTCGGTGTGTCGATGCTGGTCGATGCGATCAACCATCGCTTGGCGACCGGCGCGACGGAAACGACGGTGTTTGGACCGTTCTACATCGAAGGGATGCCCGATCGCGCGTATGGCGAGAACATGGCGCTCACGTCCGGCACGCCGGCGCTCGTGCATGGCCGAGTGCTGACCACCGACGGTGCGCCGGTGCCGGATGCCGTGCTCGACGTCTGGCAGACCGCCGACAACGGCATGTATTCCGGACAGGACCCGGCGCAATCGCACGGCAACCTGCGAGGCCGCTACCGGACCGATGCGCAGGGACGTTACGCGATCACGACGATTCTGCCGGTCAGCTATCCGATTCCGACCGACGGCCCGGTCGGCAAGATGCTCGACGCGACCGGGCGCCACCCGTGGCGCCCCGCGCATCTGCACTTCATGATCGATGCGCCCGGCTATCGCCGGCTCGTCACGCATCTGTTCGACGAGGAAGACGCGTACCTGCAGTCGGATGCGGTGTTTGGCGTGAAGCCGTCGCTGATGGTCGCTTATCGCCGGCGCGAAGCGGGCGATGAGCTGGCGCGTCGGTTCGGCATCAGCGGTGCGTACCGCGAAGCAACGTACGACTTCGTGCTCGACCGGAGCTGACCGATATGGCTCGATTCTTTGCGGTGTTCGCGACGGACCAGCCGGGGATGCGCGACGTGCGCGACCGCGTGCGGCCCACGCATCGCAGCTATCTGCGCTCGGCGGCTCAGCATGGCGTGTACGTGCGGCTCGGCGGCCCGACGCTCGACCCGCAGGACGATGCGATGAACGGTACGCTGCTCGTCATCGAAGCCGACGACATCGATGCGGTGATGCGGTTCGTCGGCAATGATCCGTATGTGAAGGAAGGCCTGTTTTCGCGGGTGGAGGTGCGGCCGTGGGACTGGAGCCTCGGCAACCCG